>CAYMPL010000007.1:0-39018 GCA_964392415.1 uncultured bacterium
GACAATGATCGAATTCGTTCTTACATCGGGGATAATTTTTGAAATGACCTCCCCGCCACCAGCCCCCCGTTCGCCAAATGAAGGAGGGGGGCCAAAGCGGCTTTGTCCAAATGGGGCTGCGCCCCCTTCGCGATAAAAGTTATTGAGCTGTTCAGCAACCTCTTTGGCGGAGGCATTTTTGATTTTGATGATCTCTAGTTTTTCTTCAAAGCCTTTGACATCGAGATTTTCAACAATCTCAATGAGTCGATTGATGTTTGCGCCGGTATCGGTAATGATCAAGCTGTTCGTCGGCGCGTATGCAACGAGGGAGCGGGGGGTTACAATGCTTGAGAGTGAACGCGCGATATCTTCAGCCTTGATGTATTTTAAATGATAGATGCGCGTAATGTACTGATCGCTCGTTGGGGCATATCTTCCTGTGTAGGTGTCGATGCTTTTTGTCGGCGCGTCCCTTGAATCGATTATTTTTAGAAATTTTCCAACAGGAACGACGGTTAAGCCATTCATCTCCAGCGCCGATAAAAACGCCCGATAGGCTTCTTCGATCGTCACCTCTTCTTGTGAAATGATGGTAACTTTTTTTCCGCCGAGATTGGTGGTGACAATAAAACTTTTTCCCGTGAGTTTGCTAATGCTTTTGGTGACAGCCTCAAGGCTTTCGTCCCGAAAGTTGATGCTTGTGACGCGCGGGGTTTTGCCGGTTTGTTTTTCTGAGATGATCGCCTCTTTTTGTGTTTCCTCAACGGCAGGTTGTGCCTCAAGATGGATGGGTATGACCAAAAGGAACAGGCCGAAGATCCAATTTTTTTTATTCACGATACCTCCCTTTTACTTAACACTATAATTAACCGTCTTTCTTTGTCCTGCTCTTTCAATATCCAACGTAATTTCTGAAGCCGAACTGATGGCTCCGTAAAATTCCAGAGCCTTTGCGGGGCTGTCGAGATCCGTCCCATTAACCCGCATAATAATATCGCCGTTCTTGATCCCCAGTTTTTCATAAACGGAACCAGGTTTGATCGAAAAAATCGAGAACCCCTTAATTTTTCCATCGACAATATTCGGAACAGCCCTTGCCTGTGTGAGAATTTCAGATGGATTCGCGACGGAGGCCTCGAGCGCCCCCCGATCGATAACAAAACGGTCTTCGGAGGCCTGACGAATTCCGGCGCCAACAGCGGGAGGAGGGGCAAAACTGGAAGGAAGAATGGTTTTATCTTCTTTGAGCGCGATGAATTCGAGCGCTCCTGTCTGAATATTTTGAAAATAGACCCTTTCCGCTTCCACTTTAAATACTTTTGCCTCCTCTCCAATGAGATCATCCACCTGATACGATTCGGTGAGATTATCTTTCGTATTTTTAATGGCTGCGACAGATCGCTTGGGATCAGAGAGGATGATGGTTCCAATGAGCTCGAGGGGGAGCGATGTCGGCAGCGCTCCCGATTCATCCAAAAGCCCTTTTCCTTCTTTCAAAATTTCTGCGATAAGATCTTCCTCTTTCGCATTTGGATTAAAAATGTTTCTTCGGGTAATCGCGTTAAACTCATTGAGGCTGACTACCCGAGCCTGCGGTAATAGAGGGGGTCTAAACCGGGGGGCTTCATATTTCACGACCTGGGGTTCCATCCGGTGATCGACATAGGAAATAACAATGTCCGAAACGCTCTTTGCAAAGAGAAAGATAATAAAAAGATGAATGAGAAAACTATATTTTTTAATGGTGCTAAGATCGAACGACGTCTGGCTGAGGCGATCTAAAAGAAGGCGAATGTCGATCCATTTTCGTGCCATGTATCTCTGGGAAGTTTTCTAAAATTCTACCGTGAAAACAAGAGGTTAAGCAAGAGAAAAAAGGTTAAAAACGTAAGACGCGATGGTTTCCTGTATCGGTGACCCAAAAAAACGAGCTGTTGGCAAAAACGCCAGCTGGGCTGTTTAACGTATTGCCATCGGGGGTGCCAGCGCGATTGGGTTGGGAGCTGTCGAAATTAGATTGGCCGAGAACCCGATTTGCTTTGGCGCCGCTTGAGCCTGGGATGGTGTCATAGATCAGGATGCGGTGATTTCCACTATCCGCAATGATCAGATTGTCCTCATCACTTGCAAGAATTTTTAACGGCGCGGAGAGTGTCGCGTTCGTTGTTCCGGAACCACTGTTGGTCAGCGAGGTTTGTCCAATGACGTGGGAGGCCGACGCATTATTTGAGGTGGGGATGGTATTAAAAATAAGAACGCGGTTGTTGTCGGTGTCTGAAATCAGAAGACGGCTGGAGGATGCGTAGACAGAAGTGGGTCGCTTGAGGGTATTGGCCGCAGGGGGGGAGTCATCTGCTGTTCCCATCTCGCTTTGACCGACAACAACATTGGCCGTCTCTCCCCGGCTGGAGGGGATCCCCTCGTAGATCAAGACACGTTTATTGCCACTGTCTGCGACAACCATTCTGGCTCCATCGAAGAAGACATCGGTTGGCTCGTTTAAGGTATCGGCGCGAACCCCTTCTATTCCATTGTCGAGCCGGTTCGGTCGCGATTCAACGCAGTTCGAATGTCCCACCACACGGTCGGCTGTTGCTCCATCCGCCAATGTGGTTACATCATTATAAATAAGAATTCGGTGATTTCCCGTATCTGCAATAAAAAGGCGATTTCCACTGGCGATCACAGAGGAAGGCCTTGATAATGTCTGGCAGCTGACAGCGCCGCTTCGATTGGGGCTGTTGTCTGTCATGTTGGCCTGGCCGAGGACGATATTGGCAGTCTGGCCATTGGTTGTCGGAGCGGAGTTCCAGATCAAAACACGATGATTGAGAGTATCTGCAACGTAGAGACGCGTTCCATCAAAATGAATTCCTTTTGGACTTGAGAGCGATGAACTCGACGCCTCATTGACATTTGCCCCGGCATTATTACTGGTCGATGAAAAATTTGCCTGTCCCAGAACAAGATCCGAAAACTCAGAATCCTCTTCAGTTCCATCTCCAGTGGCGCAGCTTATGGAAAACAGGAAGAGCAAAACTAAATACCAGTTTGGCCGAGAGATCAACAAGATAAATTGAGACTAGCTATTTTTGGAATTTCTTTCAAGACAAAAGTGGAAATTTATCGTTAAGCTGGCGTCGCAGACTAAATCACCATCTCCACCACCCACCATGTTGCCGCCGCAATCAATGCGGAGGCAGGGATCGTAAGAATCCATGCCCAGATGATGCGTTGGGCAACCCCCCAGCGGACGGCGGAGAATTTGTTGACGGTGCCGACACCTATAATCGATCCGGTGATGGTGTGAGTTGTGGAAATCGGGATACCCAGTCCTGTCGCGAGAAAGAGGGTAGTGGCGCCAGAAAGTTCAGCGCAAAAACCGCCGACCGGTTTAAGTTTTGTAATTCTCATTCCCATTGTTTTAACAATTCTCCATCCCCCAAATAGTGTTCCCAGCCCCATAGCGGCATGGCAGCTTAAGACAACCCAAAGAGGAACGTGGAATTCCTGACCCAGATAACCCGTCGAAAAAAGCAGAACGGCGATGATTCCCATTGTTTTTTGCGCGTCATTTCCTCCATGGCCCAAACTATAAAGAGAAGCAGATAAAAATTGAAGCCGGCGAAACCAATGGTCGACCTTCCTAGGATACATTTTAAAAAAGAGGTGTGCAACAATGACCATCAGGGTAAATCCGAGCATGAATCCAAACATCGGGGATAAAACGATAGAAACTGCAATTTTTGTAAATCCCTGAACGTTCATAGAGGTAAAACCAGCCTTGATAATGGCGGCTCCCGAGAGCCCCCCAATGAGCGCGTGGGAGGAGCTCGAGGGAATGCCGTAATACCAGGTGATGATGTCCCAAAGGATCGCGCCATTCAGGGCTGAAAGAATAACGATCGGATCGACGATTTTTGGGTCAATGACCCCTTTTCCAATCGTGTTTGCGACGTGAAGACCGAAGAAAAGAAAGGCTATAAAGTTAAAGAAAGCAGCCCAGACGACAGCCCATTGCGGTCTTAATACACGTGTTGAGACAATAGTGGCAATAGAATTTGCGGCGTCATGGAAGCCGTTGATAAAGTCAAAGGCAAGAGCGGCAAAGACGATAAAAATAATGAATAAAAGGGAATATTCCATTGCCATTCATTACCAATTAGGCGTATTCGAGCACAATTCCTTCGACAATATTGGCAACGTCTTCGCAGCGATCGGTTGCCGTTTCAAGAAGTTCATAAATATCTTTTAATTTAATGACTTGCCGGGTATCTGGCTCTTCTTGGAAAAGCTTTGCCATCGCTTTCCTTAAAACCTCGTCTGCTTCGTTTTCAAGGCGGTTGATTTCAACGCATCCCTGAATCAATATCTCTGGATGCTTTAAATCATGCAGCCCCCCAACTGTTTTTTTTACCTGTTCAGCTGCTTTTACGCAGACATCCGAAAGCTCAAACGCTTCAGCGGGAAGTTTTGTAATTCCGTATAGCACAATCCGTTGGGCAGCCGCTTCAATAAGATCGAGAATGTCATCCATGCGTGTGATAAGTTGATGAATATCATCCCGGTCGATCGGGGTAATAAATGTTTTGTGAAGCATTTCGACGGTTTGATGCGTGACCTGATCAGCCTTGTGCTCAATGTCCTTAATAGTGTTCGAGTACTTTTGGGCGCTTGAAAGATCGGAGATCATTTTTCGAAATTCAAAGGCCCCTTCTATGATTAAATCAGCCCCACGGTCAAAAAGATCGAAAAAACGTCCTTCGCGCGGTATCAGTTTTCCTAGCATATCAAACCTCCGACCCTACTCATTCCAAAATAAGTTTCTTTCGTCAAGTATAAATTGACGAGGGCGATTTCTTGACAAACAGAAGATATTTCTATAGCTTAAGCCGATCATTTCGGCGCCGTCATGAAGATTAAATTGCATGAATTGAGCAAGCCGCTCGAGCTTTCTTTGACTTTGAGAGATGGATGGCTGCGGGCTGTTTTTACTCAACTTAAAACGGAAATTAAAGGGCCATTTTCTTTGTTTCTGAAAATAGAGAAAGACAAGGATGTGATTTTTATGGAAGGGCATCTCAAAACGACATTTGTGCTGACCTGCTCTCGCTGCACGAACGATATGGACTACCCTGTTGACGAATTTTTTAAACCGATGTTTATCCGGGGGAGAGAACCCAGAGATCTCCAGATATCAGATCTTTCGTCAGACGCGACCTATTTCCAATCGGATGAGCTTGATTTGAGCGAAATACTCCATGAGCAGATTGTATTGGCAGCCCCCTATCAGCCGGTCTGCTCCCTTCAGTGCAAAGGAATCTGTCCGCAATGTGGACAAGATTTGAATGTTGGATCCTGCCAGTGCAAAAAAGAGGAGACACAGTCCCATTTTCTCAAGTTAAAAACCCTTAGGGTTGAAAAAAAAAGAAGGAGATAATGTATGGCCGTACCAAAGAAAAAAAGATCGCTGATGAAGCGAAGACAGAGGAGGGCTCAGCAGAAACTTTCCCAGCCCGCTTATGTCTCCTGCCCAAATTGTAAATCGGCGACACGCCCTCACCATATCTGTCCCGACTGCGGGTACTATAAAGGTAAGGAAATTATTCAAACTGCCGGTATATGATAAAAATCGCGCTCGATGCTATGGGGGGGGATTATGCCCCGCGTGAAAACGTTGAAGGGGCATTGCTTGCGGCAAGGCATCATGGAATTCCCGTTGTTCTTGTCGGCGATGAAAAGATTATCCGGCGGCATCTTGAGCGCTCCCATTTTTCCTCACAGCTTATAGAAGTCGTTCATGCGGCGGAATCGATCGATATGCACGAACGCGCGACGTCTGCCCTTCGTTCGAGACGTCAGACATCGATGCGTGTGGCGCTTGAGCTTTTAAAAGAAAAGAAAGTTTCGGCGGTGATCAGCCCCGGGCATACCGGGGCATTTATGGCAACAGCCCTCTTGTCTTTGGGGAGGCTCTCAGGGATTGAGCGCCCGGCGATCACCGGTTGTTTTCCTACGCTTCAGGGGTCATGCGTCATTCTCGATCTGGGCGCCAATGTTGAATGCAGGGTTTCTCATCTCCTTGAGTTTGCGGCGATGGGAAGCGTCTATGCGCGTCTGATTGACAAGAAAAGCAGTCCCACGATCGGGCTGCTCAGCAACGGCGAGGAGCCGTCGAAAGGGACGGAGCTTTTACGTGAAGCGCATGAACAGATGAAAGGGCGGTTTCCGGCTTACCGCGGTTTTGTCGAGAGCAAAGATGTTTTTAAAGGAAAGGTGGATGTGGTGGTCTGTGATGGATTTGTCGGAAATATTTTTTTAAAGACGACGGAGGGGGTTGTTTCCACAGCCTATTCTCTTCTGAAACAGGATATTCAAAAGACGCTCTTTTCAAGACTTGTTTTTGGGCTTTTCTATCTTTTATTTAGAAATACGATTAAAAATTTGGGGAGAAGATTTGATTACTCGGAATATGGGGCTGCACCGCTCCTGGGGCTTAATGGGCTTGTTTTTGTCTGCCATGGCCGCTCCTCAAGTAAGGCTATAAAAAATGCCCTCCTTACCGCGCAAAAATCTGTTGAACAGAATCTTTTGGATAATTTAAAAACAGAAATCGCAAAGCTTTCTCAAACCCCATTGGTTTTCAAATGAGCGGCGCCGGATGATGAATAGAACGAAAATTTTGGGGACCGGCTCTTTTGTTCCAAACAAAGTTCTTACTCATGAAGAGGTTTCATAAATTGTAGATACGACGGATGAATGGATTGTCTCACGCACGGGGATTCGTGAGCGCCGGGTGGTTTCCCAAGGGGAAACCTCGTCTTACCTTGCGCATCAGGCGGCGACAGCGGCTCTCAAAGATGCCGGGGTTTCTGCGGATGAGCTCGATATGATCATCGTTGCCACGATGAGTTGGGAAAAAAGGCTTCCACCGACTTCGTTTTTGCTTCAGGATAAACTGAAAGCAAAAAATGCCTTCGTTTATGACGTTGCGGTCGCCTGTTCCGGTTTTTTATATGGGCTTTCGATTGCGGATCAGTATGTCAGAAGCGGAACGGTCAAGAAGGCATTGGTTGTGGGTGTTGAAATCATGTCCCGCGTTGTAAACTGGAAAGACCGGACCACCTGTGTTCTTTTCGGGGATGCGGCGGGGGGGGTGGTTGTGGGACCGTCAGATCAAAAAGAAAGGACTGTCATGTCGACCGATCTTTACTCGGATGGCTCTCTTCATTCTCTGCTTGAAATTCCCGGCGGCGGGACAGCGGTTGACTGGACACCGGAAATGATCGAGCGCGGAGATCATTTCGTCAAGATGAGAGGACAGGAAGTATTCCGGGAAGCGGTTGAGGCGATGATCAGCGCAAGTCAAGCCTCTCTGAAAAAGGCGGGGCTTAGCCCCTCTGACATCGATCTTTTTATTCCACACCAGGCCAATATCCGGATTATTCAGGCGATTGCCAGGCGCCTTCATTATCCGATGGAGAAGGTTTTTGTGAATCTTGATAAATATGGGAATACGTCATCAGCATCTATTCCCCTGGCGTTGGATGAAGCGGTCAGGGGGGGACGCGTGAAGTCGGGGGATAAGATTCTTTTAGCAACCTTTGGCGCAGGATTTGCCTGGGGATCCGCGTTGATTCAGTGGTGAAAGATGTCTGATCGAATTTTTCTCTTTCCCGGACAGGGTTCTCAATACGTTGGAATGGGAAAAGTTTTTTTTGATAATTTTTCTATCTGCAAGTCGATTTTTGAAGAAGCAGAAGACGCGTTGAAATTTAAATTGCGAAAACTTTGTTTTGAGGGGCCAGAGTCTGATTTAAAACTGACGCAAAATACGCAGCCTGCGATTTTAACCGTAAGTCTTGCCGCGCATCGCGCGCTTTTTTCTGAAACAGGATTGGAACCGAAGCTTCTAGCAGGTCATAGCCTGGGTGAATATACGGCTCTCGTGGTTTCGGAGGCGTTGCAATTTTCGGATGCCGTTCGGCTGGTTCGGCTGCGCGGGGGGGCGATGCAGGAGGCGGTTCCGAAAGGCAAAGGGGCTATGGCCGCGCTTTTGGGGGCTCAAGCGGAGGGGGTTACCGATCTCTGTCGGGAAGTTACTGAGGAACTGGGGGGTGATGAGACGGTTTCCCCCGCCAATTTCAATGGGGGGGGGCAGGTCGTTGTTTCCGGGACGCGTCGCGCGGTTGAAAAAATGATTGATATTTCGCCGAGCCGCGGGATCAGGCGCGCTGTAATGCTTGAAGTAAGCGCGCCGTTTCATTGTAAACTGATGGAGCCTGCAGCGTATCGGGTGGCAGATGCGTTAAAAAGCATTTCTGTTTCAAAACCGAAAATTCCCTACATTGCGAATGTCGATGCTTTGGTTCACAATGATGCCGAAGGGATTTCTGATCGTCTGATTGCGCAGATTCCAAATCCGGTTCGTTGGGAAGAATCAATGAGGCTTCTTCCGACATATGGAATCTCCCGGGCAGTTGAGATTGGCCCAGGCAAAGTCTTGACAGGGCTTCTTCGGAGAACTAATAAAGAGATCAAGACATTCAATATTGAAACCCCAAATGATATAAAAGAAATGAAATCTTAGATGGTTCTGGAAAATAAAGTTGCGTTGGTAACAGGTGGTTCGCGCGGGATTGGAGCAGCGATCGTTGTGGCATTGGCAAAAGAAGGGGCAACGGTCTGCATCAACTATCAGAGGAATAAAGAAAAAGCGAAAATCGTTCTTGCCGAAATTCAAAACATTTCGAAAAAAAATCATTGTCTCATTCCGTTTGATGTTTCTTCCTATTCAGAAGTTGAAAAGGGGATCGATCATTGTGCAAAAGAAACGGGATCTATTGATATTTTGGTCAATAACGCGGGAATCACGCGTGACAATCTTTTGCTTCGCATGAAAGAAGAAGAGTGGGACGAGGTCATACAGACAAATCTTAAAGGGGTTTTTAATTGTTCCAAAGCGGCTGCCAAATGGATGCTCAAGAAAAAATGGGGGCGAATTATCAATATAGCGTCCCTTTCAGGAGAGATGGGGAATGCCGGACAGTGCAATTATTCGGCGAGCAAAGCGGGAATGATCGGATTTACAAAAAGTCTCGCCAAAGAACTGGCAACCCGGAATATTACGGTAAACGCTGTTTCTCCGGGATTTATCGAAACGGAAATGACGGGGCATTTTTCTTCTGAACTCAAAGAAGAGCTGATCAAAAAAATTCCAATGCGGCGTTTTGGAACTTGCGAAGAGGTAGCGCATTTGGTAGTCTTTTTAGCCGCTGAACATGCTAGCTATTTGACAGGACAGGTGATAGGCATCAACGGCGGCTTTGGAATATAAAGGAGGTAAGAGGATGGTTTCAGTTGAAGATCGTGTGAAATCGACTATTGTGAACCAGCTGGGAGTCGATATTAAAAATGTCAAATCAAATTCCTCACTGATTGATGATCTGGGGGCAGATTCTCTTGACATCGTTGAGCTTGTGATGGCGATGGAAGAAGAGTTTGGTCTTGAAATTCCGGATGAAGACGCGGAAAAGATTAAAACGGTGGGGGATGTGATCAAATATATTGAATCAAAATCAGGTAAAGCATAAATTCGCATGACCCTTTCACGCCGTCGTGTGGTTGTAACGGGGATGGGGATTGTATCGCCGCTTGGCATCGGCGTTGAAAAAAATTGGGATGCCTTGACGAAGGGGCGCTCCGGTATCCGCCGTATCCAGAAGTTTGATGCCTCCCAGCTCTCTTCACAGATTGCCGGCGAAATTCCCGATTTTAATATCGACCGGTATCTCCCGCCTAAAGAAAGTCGTCGTCTTGATTCGTTTTGTCATTATGGCTATGTCGCAAGTGAGATGGCGATCAAAGATTCTCAAATTGAGATCACGGAAAAAAATGCCGAGAGGGTCGGTGTTCTTATTGGGTCCGGGGTGGGGGGATTGCAGTCGATTGTGGATACTTCAAAAGACCTGACTCAAAAAGGGGCAAGAAGGGTTTCCCCTTTTTTCATCCTTCAGGCAATCTGTAATACGATTTCCGGCTATGTCTCCATTCGCTTTGGGACAAAAGGACCTAACAGTTGTGTGGTAACGGCATGTTCCACCAGCGCTCATGCGATTGGGGATTCTTTTCGTCACATTCAATATGGGACAGCGGATGTGATGATTGCGGGGGGGGCCGATGCGGCGGTCTGTGAAATTGGGGTCGCAGGATTTTGCTCGATGAAAGCGCTTTCCACAAGGAATCAGGAACCTGAAAAAGCGTCTCGCCCGTTTGAC
This sequence comes from uncultured bacterium, assembly GCA_964392415.1. Taxonomy (GTDB): domain Bacteria; phylum Bdellovibrionota; class JACOXK01; order 2-02-FULL-40-11; family 2-02-FULL-40-11; genus CAYJMQ01. The sequence continues at coordinate 10,260 of CAYMPL010000007.1, forward strand.
AAAGATCGTGATGGATTTGTGATTGCGGAAGGGGCGGCGATTGTTGTTTTGGAAGAGCTTGAATCCGCGAAAAAAAGGGGCGCGAAAATAGTTGCCGAAATGATCGGATATGGTTTGAATTCCGATGCCTATCATCTGACAAATCCATCTCCGAACGGGGAAGGGGCAGCGCGGTGTATGGCTCTTGCTATTTCAGACGCCGGAATCTCACCTCCCGAGGTAGGTTATATCAACGCTCATGGGACTTCAACGGATGCGGGGGATATTGCGGAGACGGAGGCGATTAAGTCGCTTCTTAAAGGAGATGCGAAAAAGGTCTCTGTTAGTTCCACAAAATCGATGACCGGCCATATGCTCGGCGCTGCTGGCGCCGCTGAGGCGATTTTTTCCATTTTGGCATTGAAACATCAGCTCATTCCCCCGACGATTAATCTGGATGAGCCTGACCCGCGTTGTGATTTGGACTATACGCCTCATCGGGCCAAAGAAAAAAAGATTGAGATAGCTCTCTCGAATTCTTTTGGGTTTGGCGGGACCAATGCTGGAATTATTTTTAGGAGATTTGCCTGAAGTGGCACAATGAAGATCGCAATTGGAAATGACCACCGGGGGGTTCAACTCAAAAGGAGTCTCGTTGCTAAATTTAAGGGAGTTACCTTTATCGATGTTGGTTCTGATTCCAAAGAGCGTGTTGATTATCCCGATTTTGCGAAAGCGGTTTCTGAAAAAGTTATTTCGGGCGCCTGTGAGAGGGGAATTTTGATTTGTTCCACTGGGATTGGAATGTCGATCGCAGCGAACAAATTTAGAGGGATTCGCGCGGCGATGGTCTGGAATCCGGTGGTGGCTGAGATGACGCGTCTTCACAACGATTCAAATATCTTATGTCTGTCTGGGGATTATGTGGAAGAAGAGACCGCATTTAAGATTTTAGAAGTATGGCTTAAAACTCCGTTTGAAGGGGGGAGACATCAGCTGCGTGTCGACAAGATTAATGAGATTGAAGCTGCCGAAGGATCTCGTCGATTGAAGAAGAAAAAATGAGTTACTTGAAAAAAACAGATCCAGAACTTTTTGATGCCATTCAGAAAGAGACCGAACGGCAAGAATACCGTCTCGAACTTATCGCGTCAGAAAACTATGCTTCCGAAGCGGTACTGGAAGCACAAGGTTCCGTTCTGACGAATAAATATGCTGAAGGATATCCTGGTAAAAGATATTACGGTGGGTGCGAGTTCGTAGATATCGCGGAAAAACTTGCCCAGGAGCGCGCGCTAAAACTATTCGGCGCTGATGCCGTCAATGTTCAACCCCATTCGGGCTCTCAGGCCAATATGGGGGTTTATATGTCGTGTCTTGAACCTCGAGATACGATTATGGGGATGGATTTGAGTCATGGCGGGCATTTGACTCATGGCATGAAGCTCAATTTTTCCGGACTCTATTTTAATGTTGTATTTTATGGGGTTCGAAAAGAAGATCATCGAATTGATTATGATCAGGTTCGGGATCTTGCAAAAAATCACAAACCAAAACTCATTATTGCGGGGGCTTCGGCTTATTCAAGAATCATCGATTTTAAAACATTCCGCCAGATTGCAGATGAGACAGGCGCGCTTCTCATGGTCGATATGGCTCATATTGCGGGATTAGTTGCGACTGGAATTCATCCGAGTCCGATCCCTCATGCGCAGTTTGTGACGACAACGACGCACAAAACACTCCGGGGTCCCAGAGGAGGGATGATTTTTTCCACAAAAGAGTATGAAAAGGTGATTAACAGTCGTATTTTTCCAGGAATTCAGGGGGGGCCACTGATGCATGTGATAGCAGCCAAAGCAGTTGCATTGAAAGAGGCGTTTTCCCCTGAGTTTAAAAGTTATCAGGCGCAGATTGTGAAAAATGCGAAAGCGATGGCGCAGGCGCTGATGAATCGGGGATACAAATTGATTTCGGGGGGGACTGATAATCATCTTTTTATGATCGATCTTTCTCAATCTCCCCTTACGGGGCTTGACGCTGAAACGATGCTCGATCGCGCGGGAATTACCGTGAATAAAAACACCATTCCGTTCGAGACTCGAAAACCGTTTATTGCAAGCGGCATCCGAATTGGAACGCCAGCCTGCACCACTCGCGGCATGAAGGAAAAAGAGATGGAAAAGATTGCCGACTTTATCGACCTTGCCCTGAAGTCGGGTAAAGATGAAGCCAAACTTTCAAAGATTGCGAACGAAGTCAAAGACCTCTGCCGCCAGTTTCCGTTTTATTATCATCGCCTCGAACGTCAGGCATAAAAAGTCATCTTTTATGTTGTGTCAGTATAACGTTCTGACAACTCTGCTACAATACAAACTACATGCCAATTCCCTATTTACATTTCATTTTTCGATGAGAGTGCACCGCTACGCTCTTAGCCAATCCAAAAACCTAAATCTTTTCCATAACTTCGCATTTTGGGTGTCGAAGTTTTGGCAATAAGAACCTATTCTTTAGTCATTATTATATTGAAAAGAACCTATTCTTTTGGTACAGTTTTACTATGTTTACACGAAAATCTGATCATGATCTACTTCTGTGGAAGAATAAAAAAAATAGAAAACCTCTTATTTTTCGTGGGGCAAGACAAACCGGAAAAACAACACTGGTTAGAAAACTGGGAGAGCAATTTGAAAACTTCATTGAATTAAATTTAGAAAAGGATGCCCACCGAAAGATTTTTTCAGAAGTTAAAGATATCAAGGAAGTTTTAAAGAGTATCGAAGGGATTTCAAACCAAAGAGTGATACCGAGTAAAACGCTCCTTTTTTTAGATGAAATCCAAAATTCCCAAACGGCCATAAAGCTGCTTCGCTATTTTTATGAGGAGTTGCCAGATCTTCATGTGATCGGTGCAGGCTCTCTTCTGGAAGTGCGCATGAAAAGTGAAGGCTGGTCATTTCCTGTCGGAAGAGTAGAATTTCTCTATTTGTACCCGCTGACATTTGAGGAGTTTTTATCCGTCATAGGTGAAGAAATTCTTCTTCAATCATTGAGGGAGCTAAAGATTGGAGGCACATTTGCGCCTCCCATTCACGATAAGCTTTTAAGTTTGCTTTCGGACTATATGATTGTTGGGGGGATGCCTGAAGCAGTCAATGAATATTTAAAAAGTGGAAGTTTTATTTCCGTCAAGCAATGTCATGAAACCTTGAGCTCTTCGTTTAAGGAAGATTTTGTAAAATATTCAAGGGGGGCAGAAATAGAACACTTGAAATTAGTTTGGGATCGAATCCCCTTTGAAATTGGAAAACGAATTACCTATTCTAAATTGGCAGGCTCTGAAGCTCGGTCAAAGGAGATATCACAAGCATTTGGTATTTTGCACGAGGCAATGCTTGTGGAAAGAATTTTTCCGACCACACAGACCCTGCCTCCTCTTGTTAAAAAACCAAAAGCATCACCCAAGGCAATCTTTCTCGATGTGGGCCTCTGTACGCATATGCTCCATATCAGTCGAAACCAAATTCGGGAGCAGCTGGTAGATCCCTTTTATCAAGGAGGGCTCATAGAAATGTTTGTGGGACAGGAACTATTGGCTTGTGATTTTTACAGTCGAGATACTTTATTCTTTTGGATTCGTGAAGAAAAGGGGAGCTCATCAGAGCTTGATTTTTTAGTTCCCTATGACAAGGGGCTTATTCCCATTGAAGTCAAATCAGGTAGCCATGGTTCGCTCAAATCGCTTCATCAGTTTCTTTCTAGAAGTTCTTATACGCTTGGAATTCGTTTTTATAATCAGTCAACCCTTAAAATTGAAAGTCATCAAGTGACATTGCCCACGGGCAAAAAGTTAAATTACGAGCTTCTTTCTATTCCGTTCTATTTAACCTGGCGATGGAAAGAAATTCTTAATGAACTGCGAGGATAATGCTTATGGACAAACACGTACTGAGGCATAGAGATTATTCAGTATAACGTTCTGACATATCTGCTTACAATACAAAATACATGCCAACTCCCTATTTACATTTCATTTTTTTTTGTGTAGGTTACGCCTCAATGAAATGCCCATTTTGTAGCCATCTGGAAAATCGAGTTTTAGATTCGAGGCTTTCAAAAGAAGGGGATATGACGCGAAGGCGTCGTGAGTGTCTGCAATGCGGGAAAAGATTTACAACATATGAACGAATCGAAGAAATTCTTCCATGGGTCGTAAAAAAAGATGGCCGGCGGGAACCCTTTGATCGTTTGAAGATCGCATCGGGGATGAAACGCGCTTGTGAAAAGCGACCGATTGGTATGGAACAGCTCGATCAGATTATTGGTGAAATTGAGCGTTATTATCAGGATCGCGGCGATCGGGAGATTCAGAGCCAGGAGATTGGACAATTTGTGATGGCAAAATTAAAAGAGTTGGATGAAGTGGCTTATGTGCGGTTTGCGTCTGTTTATCGGGAATTTAAAGATATCTCTGAATTTGTGAATGAACTTAAGAGTCTAAAAGAGGATGGAGCAAAGGAAGAGAGGCTTCAAAACTAAAAACGATATTCCCCCCCAACATAAAGAGGAGAATCGTTATGGCAGGTGAATTTCAAAACATGGAACATATTCAATTGATGAAGCAGGCCCTGGAGCTCGCTCGGTGTGGTGAGGGACTCACAGGACCCAATCCGATGGTCGGCGCCCTCGTTGTGAAAGAGGGGATAGTTGTGGGAGAAGGATATCATCAGAAGGCGGGAGAAGATCATGCCGAAGTGATAGCCCTCAAACAAGCGGGTGAAAAGGCGCGGGGTGCCTCGCTTTATGTGACGCTCGAGCCCTGCTGTCATGTGGGTAAGACCGGTCCCTGTACAGAGGCGGTTGTTCGCGCGGGGATTCGAAAGGTTGTGGTTGGAATGCAGGATCCAAACACGCTTGTGAATGGAAAAGGGATCCGAGAGCTCAAACGCCTCGGGGTTGAAGTAGAAACGGGTGTTTGTGAGAAAGAATGCCAGGATCTCAATGAATTTTTTATATTTTGGATCAAGCATCAAACGCCCTTTGTGATTTTAAAAACGGCCTCCACACTCGATGGAAAAATTGCAACGTTTAAAGGGGATTCTAAATGGATTACTTCCGAAACATCACGAAGTCTTGTCGACGATTTAAGAAAAAGAGTCGATGCGATTTTGGTTGGTATTGGGACGGTGTTGGCCGATAATCCAGCGTTGACCATTTCAAATCAAAATCGTGCCAATCCCCTTCGCGTGATCGTTGATTCCCGTCTTCGAATTCCCCTTCGGGCAAAGATTTTAAAAGTAGACGATCAATGCAAAACGATGATGGTGACGACCCGAAAATCCCCCCCCAAGAAAAGAAAACTTCTCGAGAGAAAGGGATTAGAGGTTGTGGTTGTCCCTGATAAAAAGGGGAGGGTCTCGCTGGTTTCGCTTCTTAAACTTTTGGGGAAGCGGGGGGTTCTCTCTGTCCTCGTCGAAGGCGGCGCTCAGGTTAACGCTTCATTCTTAAAAGAAAAATTGGCGCATAAAATCTATTATTTTATCGCCCCGCGGATTTTAGGGGATGACGCGATCGGCGCTTATTCCAAAATGGGATTTAGGGCGCTCGATCAGGCTGTCAAAATCCGAAATATTCAAGTCCAGAATGTAGGGAGTGATCTGCTTGTTCAAGGTTATTTCTGAGCTATAAGATTGAGACGAGATGTTTGGTGGAATAGTCGAGGATATCGGTCTTTTGTGCGAAGTTCGAGCCTTGCCAAAGGGAAGTCGCTATTTCATCGAGCCGCCGTCGTCTTTTATAAAAGATCTGAAAGTGGGAGAGAGTCTCTCAGTGAACGGCGCGTGTCTCACCCTTTCAGAAATCGGGGATGGTTATTTGGGATTTGATATCTCTCCTGAGACTTTAGCCCGAACCTACTTTTCAAATTTAAAAGTTGGCGACAAATTGAATCTGGAGCGTCCATTAAAGGTTGGAGACCGCTTGCATGGCCATTGGGTCACCGGACATATCGATGGAACGGGGACGGTTGCAGCCATTGAAGATTTTAGCGATTTTAAGGAATTTGTGTTAGAGCTCCCCGAAAAGCTTTGTGGAGATCTGATTCCTAAAGGGTCGATTTCTGTGGATGGGGTGAGTCTGACAATAAACCGTTGTTCAAGTCGGTCGGTTTCAGTGATGTTGGTTCCTCAGACGCTGGAGCGTACGACATTCGGAGAGAAAAAAATCGGAGATCCGGTTCAGGTTGAGCTCGATCTCATTGGAAAATATGTTAAAAAATGGATAAATCATGAACACTATTAAAGAAGCCATTTTAGATTTAAAAGAGGGCAAAAGCATCATTCTTGTCGATGATGAAGATCGTGAAAATGAGGGGGACCTTGTCTGTGCGGCAGAAAAGGCAACGCCAGAGATCATCAATTTTATGTCGAAATATGGGCGTGGTTTGATCTGTCTCAGTCTGGATGGTGAAATTGTGAAAAGACTGGAGCTTCCCCTGATGGTGACTGAGAATCGCTCACAGTTTGGGACCGCTTTTACGGTTTCGATTGAGGCTCGTCAGGGGGTGACGACCGGAATTTCCGCGCACGATCGCGCAAAAACCATTTTGACGGCGGTTCGGGAAGATGCAGGGCCGCATGATTTGATTTCGCCAGGGCATGTCTTTCCGCTGAAGGCCAAAGACGGCGGTGTCCTGGTGAGGGCAGGGCAAACGGAGGGATCTGTGGATTTGGCGAATTTGGCAGGTCTTTCACCCGCGGCTGTGATTTGTGAGATTTTAAATGAAGACGGGAGCATGGCCCGGATGCCTGATTTAGAAAAATTTTCCAAACAGCATGGATTAAAAATGATATCGATTGCCGATCTCATCAAATATCGGCTTCATTCTGAGCGATTGGTGCGCCGGGTAGCCGAAGCGAGGCTTCCGATTCGGTTCGCCAAATCGGGGGAGGAAGAATTTAAAATTGTCGTTTATGAAAATGATGTCGATCGGAAGAATCATCTTGCGCTGATTAAAGGAGATTTTAATCCAGAGCGGCCTGTGCTCGTCAGAATGCATTCGGGGTGTATTACCGGCGATCTTTTTGGATCTATGAGATGTGACTGCGCCGATCAGCTGCAGGCTTCTTTCCGGCAGATTTCTGAAGAGGGGAATGGGGCTGTTCTCTATATGCAGCAGGAGGGGCGGGGGATTGGATTGATAAAAAAAATTCAGGCATACGCGCTCCAGGATCAGGGGTTCGACACCGTTCAAGCGAACGAAAAGTTGGGATTTAAGGCAGATCTTCGCGACTATGGGCTGGGCGCTCAGATGCTTTTGGATTTGGGAATCCGAAAGATTCGTCTTTTAACCAATAATCCAAAGAAAGTAGTGGGACTTGAGGGATATGGTCTTGAAATTGTTGAACGGGTTCCAATTTTGGTCGGGGTCAAAAAAGAGAATATCGAATATCTTGAAATCAAACGACGTAAAATGGGGCATATTTTAGAACTGCCGAGAGGGGAGGTATGAAACAGGGGGATCTCAATGCCGCTGGCCTTCGTTTCGGAATCATTGTTTCGCGATGGAATAGCCTTGTGACAAACGCTCTGTTGGACGGGGCGCTTCGCGTTTTGGAATTACATGGGGCAGATCAACATCAGATGGAAGTGATTCGCGTCCCAGGTTGTTTTGAAATACCGCTGGCGGCAAAGCTCCTGGCGCGTCAAAATTCTTTTGACGCGTTGGTCTGTTTGGGCGCTGTTGTTCGGGGAGAAACGACGCATCATGAGTATATTGCCAGCGAGGTTTCAAGCGGGATCCAAAAAATTTCCCAGGAGTTCAATGTGCCAATCGGCTTTGGAATTTTGACGACAGAGACGATGGATCAGGCGCTTCAACGCGCGGGGGGGAAAGCGGGAAATAAGGGTGAAGAAGCAGCGCTTGCCGCCATTGAGATGGCCAATCTCGTCAGATGTTTTAAAAAGGAATTGTAAAAATTATGGGAGCAAGACGAAAATCGAGAGAAATGGTGCTTCAGCTTCTGTTTCAGGCGGAGCTGAATGACGAAAAAGAGCCAGGGCGGCTGCTCGAAGCGCTCCCTCATTTTAAGAAGACAACGGCGGCAAGCGAGCGTGCAAGCGAACTCTTTCTCAAAATCTTCGAAAAGAAAGATGAGTTGGACCGCTTTATCGAAAAATATGCCACAAATTGGAGGCTTTCACGCATGAGCCATATCGACCGGAATATTCTTCGTTATGCCGCTTATGAACTTATCTATTGTGATGATATCCCAAAAGAAGTTGTGCTCGACGAGGCAATTGAAATCGCAAAAGCTTTCGGAACGGAAGAGTCAGGCGCGTTTGTCAATGGAATCCTCGACCGTATCAGTCAGCATGCAGAAATTCTTAAGAGAGGCGAAGCCCTCTGTCATCCTGAAGGCGAAGCCCTCTGTCATCCTGAAGGCGAAGCCTGAAGGATCTCCGATTCAGCGCAACCCTCCTCGATTAATGATCTATTTCAGTCCGTATCGAAAAAATATCGCTGATCGATTTGACTCCGCGTCTGTCTTCCAGATGAATGGCATAAAAATAGCGGGTGTTGGGTTTTAAGCCGTCTAATGTGAACATATGCTCTCTAGAGAAATTTGAACTGACGTTTTTTTCTTTTTGAAATGATTTCAACGGCACATCCCCCCACCGAATAAGACTTTTGCAGGGACGGTCTGTTAACCATTGTATTTTAAAACCATTCGTTTTTCTCGAAACTACGGCTGGTCCATCTAGAATGGCTGGAGTCGGCGCCCCTTTCGGTGTTACAAATGACGAGTAGCTCGACTTCACACTATTTCCGACAGCGTCTTTTACAGAAACCTGATAAAAGTAGCGGCTTTCAGGGAACAGATTTGAAAGGGTGAGAATGTGATTGGTGGTGTCAAATTCCCCAGCTATTTTTTTCGGTCGCTCCCCCTTTGTGCCGTAAAGAATCATTGCTTTGGTGGGTTTATTGGTGCTCCAACTAACCATCACGCTGTTTGGAGAAACGGGTGTTACGGTAGGAGGGGAAAGAATCTTTAAAATTGTCTCGTCAAGCCCTTCATAAAGAGCTGTCTTAAAGGTATAGAGATCGGTTGAGTCTATTTTGAAATAATAAACCGTTTCCGGTTTTAATCCGCGAAGGACAAGGCGATGTCCTTTTGAAAAAGAGGGATCAGAAACCTCTTTCCCAAGCTTCTTTGTTTCACCAAAATGAATTTTACCTCTGCTTTTTTTTGATGTTGTCCATTCAATTGTAACCCGATCGTGTTTGATGCCCACAATGGCAGGGTCGTGGATTTGGGGCTGGGCGAAGGCATCAGATGAAAGCGCAATAACACCCAGAAACAAGAGAAGGAATTCTTTCACTTATTCTATTAGACTTGATTTATTGCGCTCAATCAAATATTTTTTTAGTGGCGCAACCAGTTGCTTTATATCGAATTCAATAATATAAGTACCTATTTTTATGGGTTTTGAGTTTCGAATTCTTCATGAGGATAGGTCATCTTCGGCACGGTTCGGGGAGTTTAAGCTTCGCAATCGGCTGATTCAGACCCCCGTTTTTATGCCAGTCGGCACCGCTGCGGCAGTGAGGGCGGTGACACCGTTTGAACTTAAACGGGCTGGGGCAGAGATTATTTTGGGGAATACCTATCATTTGAGTATTAAACCGGGAGAAAGGTTGATTGCAAAGGCCGGGGGGCTCCACCGGTTTATGGGGTGGGACGGGCCGATCCTGACAGACAGCGGCGGCTACCAGATTTTTTCACTCCCCAAAGTGAAGGTTACCGATGAGGGGGTCTCTTTTCATTATGAGGTCGACGGCTCCCCTGTTTTTTTAACCCCTGAGCGTTCGATTGAAATTCAACAGGCGCTTGGGGCTGATATCATGATGGCATTGGATCAGTGCGTTGCCTATCCCTGTGAATACGCGCAGGCGAAAGAAGCGGTTTTAAGGACGACGCGTTGGTCAAAACGTTGTAAGAAGGCGCATCAAAATCGGGGTCAGGGAGCCCAAGCTCTTTTTGGGATCGTTCAGGGGGGGACCTATCCCGATCTTCGAAAAATATCGGCTGGGGAGCTTCTTGAAATTGGATTTGATGGCTATGCGATTGGAGGGCTCTCCGTTGGGGAGGGATTAGAGCGGACTGTTTCAACGATTGGAGAGACAGTTTGTTATTTACCAAAAAAATTTCCGAGATACGTCATGGGGGTTGGTCTGCCTCACGATTTGATTGCTTCGGTTGAACAAGGGGTCGATATGTTTGATTGCGTGATCCCAACCCGCTACGCGCGAAGCGCCACTGTCTTTACCAACCGGGGAAGAATCCGTTTGATTCACAAAAAATACCGGAACGACTTTTATCCGATCGACCCCAATTGTCACTGCTATACCTGTGAGAATTTCACGCGCGCTTATCTCAGGCATTTGTTTATTTCAAAAGAAATACTGGGGGCAATCCTCGCCTCGATCCATAATCTTTACTTCTATCAAGACCTCATGAAACGGATCCGCGGGGCGATTTCAAAAAATACGTTTTTGCAATTCAAGAAAGATTTTCTGTCTGGATATATGCCAGTTTCGGACTAGGCTCTAATGCGCGCCATTTGCTGATCGCAAATGGTTTGCTACTGGTCCCTCACCAGAATAAATTCCCCGTCATTGGTGAAGTGAGGGCTGTCGTCGAAAGTCTGAACGGCATCGCCTTGAATGAGATTGTCATTAACGACATTCCCTGTCAGCGTGAAGTGGTAATAATGATCCTGAACAAATTCATACATCTCTACATCAAACTCAAGGGGAGAATGGACATCTGAAAAACGAAGCCAAGCTTCTGTGACAAAGAGTTTTCCGTGTTCATTTTCTGCTTCTTCAATGATTAATCTTGGCCATGTTTGCCGGATTTTCATTTTTAATTCATGATTTATATTGAGATTTATCGGGCCGTTCCTCAAGTGCATTCTTCCAATCCAATTGCCATCGAGCGTTTGACGGGTTTCCGCCCCTGCGGGGAGCGTCCACGCTGCTGTCAGTGATACAAGAAAACAGATGATTGTGAGTCTACTTTTTCTCATGCCATACCTCCTGCTGAGGATAGAGGTAGCGATTTAGGGCGTTTCTGTCAAGGAAATCTAAGTTCTCTGTTTCCCTTGCTTTCTTATTTTGGGATCTATAAAATCGCACTGCTATGTCGACGGATGTGATCAGGCGACAGCTGGAAAAGATGTGGGAAGTCCCGGTAACGCATAAATTCATGACGGGGCTGACGAAGCTTGTCGATCACTATTCCCTGAAAGATATTGTTTTGGAGAGTCTTTCAATAATTTCAGCAAGATGTTCTCAAAAGCAATATGGAGAGATGCTTCCACATGCCTTGATGGGATTGGAAGCCGCCTGGCAGATCGGCGAATTTTTTCACTCAAAGAACCGGGTTTTGCCGATTGCCCAGATGCTCTGGTACGCTGTCAATGAGGCGAGGCAGCCTGCGGTCGATTTCAAAAAGGGGATCGGTACCCCCCCTGCTCGAGACGATCTTCATTTCGAATCATTTAAAAAAATTTATGAGAACGAGTCTCGGCATCATCAATTGAAAGAGACATTCCGGTATTTTGTTTTTTTAATCCGGGATCCCCTCATTCGAAAAAAGATTTTTTCGTATCTTTTGCAGAACTCGCTTCGTAATGAGGCAAGTGTTGGACATAAATTGATTTATCTCATGAAATCGTATGAGTTTTCTCAGGCGACCGAGTGGCAGAATTTTCATATTTGGTATCCGCCGCTTCATTATTTGATTCAGGGGGGGGAGGCGGTCTATCATTTTCCGCTGGTCTCTGATTTTTACAAAAAGCATGAAAAAGTTTTTTTGGACGCAAAATTGGGGCATGCCGGGGAATTTTCTTTGGAGGGCTTGGGAAGGCTTCGTGAATCGGTTTTGAACGATGAAAAAGAGGAAACGCTTGAAAAAATAAAGACATTCATTATGGAGGGGGAGAGCCTCTTTTCTTTATTTGAAATGTTGAAATTGATTTCAGCTCAGGTTGTTTATCAGTGTTCGTTTGATCGCTGGCCGACAGCGATTCATGGCTTTCATTATATTTATGGGCTCTCATTGGTTTTTTCTGATCTCGAGCGAGAAGATCGCGGCAAGGCGCTTCTTATGAGCGCGCTTTTTTTAAAGAAGATGGCTGTGCTCTCAAAACCGTTTTCGGAAATCGCATTGAAAGCGCCGCAGACAATAGATGAAAAAAACCGACCGCTCTATTTTGTGGAATACGCGATCAGCCGCGGGGATGTTGCCGCGGCATTGGGGGCCGCTGACCATTTGTTAAAAGAGAAACCGGCAGATTCAACAACGCTTGAGACGCTCGCCTTTTTATCGTCTAAAAATCTTTACTCGGTATTGTATGGACACGATATCAAATTCGCTTATGCCTGCCTAAGGAGCTATAAGATGATGAGCTATAAGAATTCAGCGCATCCCTTGAGGAATCAATATCTCTTATCTCTCGTTAAATTATTGGCTGAGATGCCCAAAGAGCATACGATTTATCATTCGGTGATGAACTGTCAGGAGATTAAGCCGTTTGGATATTTTTCTGTTTAGAGGTAACCGATGAAATCATTAGACATTTATTTTTTGAGCCGACAGGCGATTCCCATTGAAATGGGCGGATTGCTTCAAAAGCTCGGCGAGTATAAAGGCAGGCAGGATTTATTTCAGCATCAGACGTCTCAGGTTTTGGCGACGCTAAAACAGACGGCCATTATCGAAAGCACGGAGTCATCGAACAGGATTGAAGGCGTGACGGTGCCTTCAAAACGTTTTAAGGAACTTATGGCGCATCCGTCCAGGCCGAAAGACCGCTCGGAAGCGGAAATCCTCGGCTATCGTGAAGCGTTGTTAAAGATTCATACAAAACCCGAAGCATTCCCTATTGATGAAAAGACCATTTTAGACTTGCACCGGCAGATTTACTCACGCACCGACATCCCTGCTGGTCAGTGGAAGAAGCGGAATAATAGTATTGAGGAGCGTCTTTCTGACGGGCGCTGGATCACAAGATTTGTGCCGGTTTCGGCCCGTGAGACGCCCGGTTATATGAAAGAATTATGCGTCAGGTTTAATCGTCTTATGGATAAGCGCCAGACCAGTCCGCTCATTCTCATTCCGGCGTTTGTCTTTGATTTTCTGTGCATTCACCCTTTTAGCGACGGCAACGGGCGTATGTCGAGGCTCTTAACGGTTCTCATGCTTCACCAAGCTGATTATACGGTCGGGCGGTATATCTCAATTGAACGCTTAATCGAAGAATCAAAAGAAACCTATTATGAGGCTTTACAGTTATCGTCAAAGAATTGGCAAGAAGGCAAACACAGCCTCAAGCCGTGGTGGGAGTATTCGCTTGGCGTCTTGATCGGGGCCTATCAAGAATTTGAACGCCGTGTCGGCACAATCACAAAGGCTCGGGGGGCTAAGACATCCATTGTGGAAGAAACGATTGATAATCTCCCGCAGACTTTCAGCATTTCAGATATTGAGAGATTATGTCCTTCGGTGAGCAGAGATATGATTCGAGTTATCTTAAACCGTCTCCGTAAGGAAGGCCACATCGTGAGTAAAGGCACCGGTCGTGGAGCCCTTTGGGAGAAACGTGGTAATCACCCCATTAAACGTGGTAATAAACGTGGTAATAATTAAAAATAAGGGACATTGTTCCAGTCTACCTTATCCTCATCAATATCTCATGATACCGATATGCTGGCGTTGCGTCTGGCGACTGCTGATGATCTGGGCGTAAGATCAAATTGCCTGTTTTCATAAGCAGTTCTTTTGCTTTTAAATTTTGCTCGATTTTTGACTGTGTGGCCCGAAAGATAAGACGGTAGTGTTCATCCTGATCCTTCCCTTTATATTCCATTCTTTTGCCGCGATACGAGATCCACTTTATTCCCAATTTTTCATAGTTCTCTTTCGCTGCCTCTCCGGCATGTTTTGCGTCAAAGCCGGAGAGTTGTGAAACCTCTTCTCTTGTGTATTTCCATATAAGATCTTTTCGATATCGGGGGTCGTATGCGTCATCCGGATCCGGGTATTTCATCATCTGCCAAAATCCTTCGATGCTTGCGTAAGTTTTTCCATCAAACTCAAAGGGGGTGTTTGCAAAATTAGAAAAAATACCGAGCTCTGTCCGTTTGGAAAGAATCACATCGATCCCATAAGTCGCCTCCTGCGGGAGAATCTCCCAGGCGGGGGCAGTTTCCCGGGGGAATGGCTGCCACCAGTCTTTAGGATAGAGGGAGTATTGATCCGCATTTTCTGAGTAAACATGGGTAGGAATAATATTTAGAAAAAGAACAATAATGATCGTGTCAATCAGGTGAAAAATGGCTTGCGACTTAATATCTGGGCATCGCAAATGGAGATCTGAGCTCTTTTTGTAAAGTAAGAACACGTTCAGAAATAACCTCGGGCGGGAGATGCCCAGACATCGCTTCTGTCTCTGCCCCCGGGCGATCACTGAAATCAAAAATATCCGTTCTGTGGAAAATTCTTTTTCTTACGAGACTCCTTGTTTCTTCGAATTCCTCTTCCGTTTCCCCCGGAAATCCGGCGATGAACTGGGTTGCAAGTGAAAGAGCCGGGGCTTCTGCTTTCAATTCGACGATTTTTGGTAAAACCTGTTCAATGAGGTAGGCGCGCTTCATGCGCTTCAAAACAGAATTGTTTGCGCTTTGCAAGGGGAGTTGTAAATAAGAAAGGCGTCCCTCTTTAGCAATTTCAATCAGCTCATCCCCATAGAGTCTGAGCCATCTCGGATCAAAAAAATTGATGTAGAGCTTAAAATTCCCCTGAATCTTATGAATATGTTTTAAGAGATCAATAATGGTTGTACCCATGTCAGCTCCATATGCGCCCGTATCTTCACTGGTTAAAATAATTCTTTTGACCCCTAATTCCAGGACAGACTGAATTTTCTCAACAATCAGGCCGATGGGGAGACTCACCGTTCTTCCTTTAGACATCGGAATGACACAGAAGGTACAATTTCCAAGGCACCCCTGACTGATATTCATTGCATATGCCTTCGAATTCGCAGCCTGCGTGCAGTCGAGAAGCCTGCCAATATAGGGGACCCACTGAATAGAAAAACGGTTATCTATGACATGCAAAAATGTACAGAGACGGATAAAGAATTTGAGATGCCAAGAAAGATCGGTATAATCAGTTCCCCCCATGAATCGCCCACGAACATTGAAGCGGTCCAAAAATTTTGCATCTTCTTCATCAATCCCCAAAATTTTTGCAAGCTGATCTTCGTTCTTGGGTGAAAAAAACTCTCCTTTGAAATGTTCCTGGAGTCGTTGAGGATTAATCCCTGAAAGACAGCCGCAAACAATGACTTTGGATCCTTCCTTCGCTGCCATTTCACTCCGCTTAACCATTTCAAGCGACATATCTTCCCGCTGTTTGTTTACAGCGCAGGTATCTACCAAAACAATGTCGGCTTCTTTTATGTTTCTGGTGCTGGCGCCTCCCTGGAGCAGACAAAAATCCTCATAGCGTTTGATATAGACGCGGGAGCTCGTGCAGCTGATCTGATCAGTGACGTAAACTTTTTTTCCCTCAAGCTTTCGAGAGCGAGGCTCGTCCTTTTTTTCCCAGAGGAGATCGACCGAGCCACTCATTTGAATAGATTCCATAAACGATACCTGCACTTAGGCTATCAAAAACAAAACTTTGTGTCCACTCAATACCCTGTATTCAGGCTAAATCGTTCCCCCCATGTGGAGATGAGACCAATCCATTTATGTTCGACTAAATTTTCGATATTGGCAAATTTCTTATTCCACCGTTGGTTATAATCATCGATTTCTAAATCCAAATAGGGGACATTCTCCCGGGAATAGATCTCAGCCAGAACCTCATCGCCGCGACGAACCACGGCTACCTTTTTTGCCCCCCGCCGTTTTAACTCAGGAAGCAGCCATTCTAAATCTGAGCCCTCAATATTAGAGGTCACTTTTTTTTCATTCGGATAGAGGTGGTAATAATATTTGACGTTTACATAAAAGGTGAAATCCGAAAGCCGATAGTTTTCGAGTATATCGTTGAATGTATCTTTACTTCCAACACAAAAAATCTTTCTTGGGGAGCCTGAATAAATAGGATTCATGAGCTGCTTTCCATAATAGTATTCGCAATATTGATGCAGGTCCATTCTCCCACAGCTCCACATATTAAAAACAGTTGCATTTTTTCCGCCATATTCCCGCACATAATATCCGACTGTTTTAAAAGGATGAACTAGGATTCTTCTCCCGAATGTCTCTTTTAGATTAAAATAAATAAAGACCATAAAAAAAACAAAAAGGGCTGCATATCCAGCTTTTTTTCTTGAGACAGAGAAAACCCCCCCCTTTAAAGTAGAGATAAAAGTCATCCAGATGGAGGCGATAAATAAAATGTTGATGACATCTGCTATATACAGATGACGGGGCTGGGCGCTCGAGATATAAACAAACAGAAGGAGGTGATAGGCAAAACCAATAAACGTAAATTTTAAGGCAAAATTTGGGAATCGATATTTTTGTTTAACGATAAGCAGAATGAAAACAAGAAGCGTCAAAATAAATAAAACAGGATGAAAATAATATTCACAATAGTTTTTTAAAACTTTACCTATCACAGGTCCCAGCGTTTTTAAATGAACTCGCCCGCTGTAATTGAGTTTCATATAGCCAAACAGACCAAGATTGCTGATTCCCACTCTCATAAAAACATAGACATTGATTACCGTCATGACTGCTGCGGGAACCCAAAGTAAAAAATTCGAAAAAGAGATTAACTTCGAAAAAAGATGCTTCAGGCTCTCTGCGAGCGTTGGTTTCGATTCCCAATAGAATACCAGCTGATAAACGGCAATGAGAGGGAGCATGGAAAGTGTTTCCATCCCTGCCAATAAGCCGATGACAAGCCCCGTTAATAAAGAAATACCCCACCGGGGTTTTTTCAAAAATTGGAGAAAGAGAAGATAAAAGAGGGCAAGCAAAAAAACAACGGTTGCTGTTCCATCGTCATTTCGACTCACAAAGATGTGGGATTCATTGGTCGCCAATAAGCAGGCCGCCGCCCATCCTATTTTCTCATTTGCCAATTGTTTTCCGATCCAAAAAATTAAAAAAACAGAGAGAGTTCCCAAAAAAACATAAATGAAGAATACCCAAAATTCAGAATAAGGAATTCCCAAGAAATCATAAATTCCAGAAAAGAGATAAGTAAAAATGATGTATCTAATTCCCACAATATCTCCAAAAAAGGATTTAAAAAAATTCTCTGTTAAGTGGGCATCAAGATTGAAAAAAGGAAGCAGATGAAGCCTAAAGCCTGAAAAAATAGATCGCGTCTCAAATTGGAAAAAATTATTATCGACACGATAAATTCGAACAAAGAAAGAAAAACCGATCAAGAGAAGCAGGGCCATTATCCATAAGGATCGGTTTTTATCTTTCATTCAGGCCTCATGACACGACCATATAGAAGCGAAAAAAACATGTCAACTTCACCCCGAAGGGTGGAAATGACTTGCGGCTTGACAGCAAAAAAATATTCAGTTTAACTTGAAAAAATGATGGAAGGGAACGGTTATTCTGCTGCCGTCTATCGACTGGATTCGGATTTTCTTGAGAGAATGAGTGTTGTTCGGTTCTCCAGGGCATTTTTTTCACATCTGCACATCTGGCTGATCCTTGCTTTTTTGCTTCTGGCGGGGATCTCTTTATTTGAGCGATCTTTTTTTTGGTATCTCTATCCATTTCTGATCTTCTTCATCGCTGGCCGGCAGGGGGCATTGCTTCAAATTCTGCATGAGGCGGTGCATGGTCATCTCATTCGTTCCTCTATTTTCAACGAATTGTTAGGAAAGTGGCTTGCGGCTCTCCCCATTGGACTGAGTTATGAAATATATCGGAAAAATCACGCGCTGCATCATGCCTATACCAATACAGCTGATCCTCCGGAAGATTCCGAGAAATATAGGATTGTCGATTTTCGAAACTGGCGTCTCTACCTTCTTTTTCTCAAAGATCTGTCGGGTATTTCTGCCATTTCGGGTTTTTTAAATTCCTTGATTTTTTCAGAGAAATCCAAAAAGCGGATGCCAGCGACCCTTCAACGTTTTTTTCAGCTGGCTTTTGTTCAGGGATTGATTCTTCTGATATTTTTTCGATTTGATCTTTTAACCTATTTTTTATTTTGGATTTATCCTATTTTGGGTCCGCACATGTTTTTGATGCGCGTGCGGGGGATCGCTGAACATGGACTGGCCAAACAATTGCATGTCGATGTCAGAAGTCCAAGTGAAGGGACTTTTTACACACGATCATTTCTCACGAAGACGAAAAAATATCAATTTTTACCGTTGGTTTGGCTTGAAAAAGCGCTGATTGGCTCTCTTTCTGTTCACTACCATCATGAGCATCATCTCTTTCCAAGAATTCCTTTTTACAACTTAAAGAAGCTCCATGAAAAAGTGGTATTACGGGCTTTTGAATTAAATCCCGAAATTTATGCCAGCGGCTATTTTTCCGCAGTTTTCAGAATGGTTCAATGATAGAAAACAGCTGTGCAATTTGTGGTCCCGGTATTCATTTTAAAATATTATATGCCCAAAACTTCGGTTTAAAAAATGTGGATTCGGAGTTATTCTCCGCCAGGAAAAGGCCAAAGGGTCTTCACTATCAGGTTGTACAATGCCGTCAATGCGGGCTTGTATTTTCAAATCCAATTTTCTCCCAGTCTGCTCTTGAAAATATCTATCGAGAGAGTTCTTTCAGTTACGAGGAAGATCTCGAGAGCGCGAAAGAGACTTATCAAAAAATATTAAAAAGGGTTTGTAGACGATTACCTCAAAAAGAGGCCTTCTTAGAGATCGGCTGCAGCAATGGCTTTACTCTCGAGTCTGCGCGCGAGCTTGGTTTTAGAGAAATTTATGGAATAGAACCGAACCAAGAGGCGGTTAAACATGCGAATGAAACTGTCAGAAATTTCATTCAGGGGGGAATTCTCAAGGAGGGGCTTTATCCTGAGAAGAAATTTGATCTTATTTGCGCATTTCACGTCTTTGACCATTTGTCCGATCCCAATGAATTCTTAACCCTTTGCCGCCATTATTTAAAAGAGGATGGCTATTTGCTTTTTATCCACCATAATGTGAAAGCCTTTCCCGCAAAATTGCTCAGGGATCGCTGTCCGATTATCGATGTCGTTCATCCTTACCTTTATGATAAAACAACACAAAGGAAGATTTTAGAGAAAAATCATTTTTACAAGATTAAATTTTTTAATGTTTACGATTGCTATTCTCTTAATTATTGGATGAAACTTTTTCCCCTTTCAGAGCGATGGAAAGAGATTTTTTTGCAATTTTTGAGAGCATTAAAAATAGAGCGCTTTAAAATAAAACTCCCTGTTGGAAATATGGGGGTCTTCGCGCAAAAATGAGTGAACCCATATTGTTGGAAGAATTAACAAATGTTGCGCGCCAGATCAGAAAAAAAATTATTGAGATGGCGTATGAAACCCGATCGGGACACATCGGCCCCGCGCTCTCCTCTGTTGAAATTCTCACCGTGCTCTATTTCCATTTTTTAAACAGCGATTTTAAAAGACCGCAGGATCCCGATCGCGATCGTTTTATATTGAGCAAGGGACATGCCGCAAACGCACTCTATGCCACGCTCTATGTCAGGGGGGTGATGACTGAAAAAGAGCTTCACACTTTTCTTTCAGATGGGGGTTTTTTGGGGGCACATCCGACTTACCCTGAGATCAGAGGGATCGAATTTGCGACAGGATCGCTTGGGCATGGCCTTTCGGTTGCCGTGGGGCTTGCGTTGGCCGCTAAGCGCGACCTTCGGCCTTCCCGTGTTGTTGCACTGCTAAGCGATGGCGAATGTGAAGAGGGCTCGACATGGGAGGCTGCGCTCTCGGCTTCGCAATTTAAGCTCGACAATTTAATTGTAGTTATTGACTCTAATAAACTCCAGGCCACGGGAGTCATTAAAGAAGTGATGAATCTCGAACCTTTTTTAGATAAGTGGAAGGCGTTTGGTTTTTCAGCCCAGCGTATTGATGGACACAATATCCAGCAAATTGTGGAGGCATTGTCAAAAACAGAGAAAGAAAATGGCTGCCGCCCGCAGGGTCTTCCAAATGTGATTATCGCTGATACGGTAAAAGGAAAAGGAATTTCGTTTCTAGAAAATACGGTGCAGTCTCATTATCATGTGTTGTCAGAAGAGGAATATCTCAAGAATTTTTGAAGATCTTTCAAAATGAGAAATGCTTTTATAAAGACGCTTAGTCAGCTTGCATTGGAAAATGAAAATATCTATTTATTGACTGGTGATCTTGGATATTCTGTTTTCGAAGATTTTCAGAAAAAATTTTCGAAAAGATTTATCAATATGGGAATTTCAGAGCAGAATATGATGGGGGTTGCAGCAGGGCTCGCGCTATCGGGTAAAACGGTTTTTGTCTACTCGATCATTCCCTTTTTGATTTTTAGATGCTTCGAGCAGATCAGAAATGACATTTGCTATCACGATCTCAATGTGAAATTGATAGGGGTCGGTGGGGGATTCAGTTATGGAGTCAATGGTTATTCACATTATGCGGTGGAAGATATTTCAATCATGAAAACCCTCTCGCCGATGACGATTCTTTGTCCTGGGGATCCGATGGAAGTTGAATATGCGGTAAAATCAGCAGAGAGGCGGAAGGGGCCCTTTTATGTCAGGCTGGGGAAGAATGGCGAACCGATAATACATAAAAATCATTTTGAATTTGAGATCGGAAAGGGGATTACATTGAAAGATGGCAAGGATGCAGCGATCTTTGCGACTGGAAATATGCTTGAAAGCGCCAAACATGTTTCAGAGCTTTTGGAGAAGAGCGGCATCGGGATAAGATTGATCAGCATGCCATCGATCAAGCCGTTGGATAAAGAGATCATTCGTAAAGCCATTAAGGAGACGAGGGCCATTTTTACGATTGAAGAACATATTGAAATGGGGGGGCTGGGGAGTTCTGTTTTGGAGGTCATCCATGAATGTCGCGGTTTCACCCCGCCTTTTAAAAAATTTGGAGTGCTGCAGCCGCTTGGCCATCAGATTGGAAGTCACAACTATTTACGAAAAAAACATCATTTATTGCCAGAGCAAATTTCTTTTGAGATCATTACTTTTTTGAAAGAGCAGGATAAGAATGAACATTTTCATTACGGGAATTTCATCCGGGATCGGCAGGGCTGCGACAATCCATCTTCTTAATCAGGGGCATCGGGTTTGGGGAGTTGCGCGTAGAATAGACGAGCTTCACACACTTTCGGAAACAGTTTCGTCCAGCGATTTTTTTTACTCGGAGTGCGATCTTTCAAAAAAAGAGGATATTCTTGCCGTCGTTTCTAAAATGAGAGAATCTTCTTTTTTCCCTGATGTTGTTATCTTCAATGCAGGGGTATTGATGAATGACATGTCTATAGATCATCGTGAAAAAATATTTGAACAAACATTTGCCGTTAATTTTCATTCCGTTATGTTTTTTGCCGATATCTTCTTAAAATTTTTTCTTGAAAGGGGAAACGGCCATTTTATTGCTCTGAATACTACTTCGGCGCTTCGTTCCAACCGGCGGAGCATTTCCTATTCCGCAAGCAAAGCAGCGCTTTCAATGGCATTTAAAGGGCTTTCGGAATGGTATAGGGACAGGCAGATTTATTTCTCTACCATTTATCTCGGTCCGATTGACACATCGATGTGGGAGGGGAGGAGAAATTTTCTGGTTGGCAAAAAAGAAGGGGTTTCGAAGCATATCGAAACCATTATCCGGACAAAAAAACCGAGTTCCTATTATCCCCGTTTATCAACAACACTGTTTCGGCTTGCTTGCTTCATTCCCGATTCCATTTTTTTTAGATTGACCCGGGGAATCATGAAATGATGACAGAAAAAATGATTTCGGCGGTTTCTGTCAGTTATCGCGATGAAGGGAATATTCTCCCCCTCTATGAAAGGCTGACCCAAACCCTTCAGAAAATATCACCGAATTATGAAATTGTTTTTGTCAATGATGCGAGTCCCGATCGCTCTGAAGATGTCCTTTCGGATCTTGCGGCAAAAGATCTGAGGGTGACAGTGATCAATCATTCCAGAAATTTTGGCGCACAGAGCGCTTTTACCAGCGGTATGGAACAGGCGATCGGTCATGCGGTTGTCATCATGGATGGGGATCTTCAGGATCCCCCGGAACTCATTGAGGAGCTTGTGAAGAAATGGCTTGAAGGATTTGATGTGGTCTACGGAATTCGAAGAAAGCGCGAAGCAAGCCTTGGCCGATTGCATGCTTTTTTATATCATATTTTCTATCTCATCTTTCGAAAAGTGGCCTTTATCCATATTCCCCCGGATGCGGGTGAATTTTCGCTGATGGACCGAAAAGTGGTCGATCATATCAATGCGCTTCCGGAGCGTTCAAGACTGATTCGGGGGCTAAGATCGTGGGTTGGATTTAAACAAACAGGTGTGGCATACGTGAGACCTGAGAGACATTGGGGGAGGTCTACCAATAGCTTCTTTCGAAATGTGCGATGGGCAAAACAGGCTATTTTTTCCTTTTCTTATCTTCCCCTGGAGTACGTTTCACATCTTGCTGGGCTTTCGACGCTTGTTTCGCTGACGATGATTGCGATCTATCTTTTTTTAGCCCTCTTTTTTCCGGCGCCGAGGGGATTCCTGACCCTTTTGGTTGTGATTCTTTTTCTTGGTTCAATTCAGCTGCTTGCCCTGAGTTTTATAGGGGAATATCTTCAGAGGATATTTGAGGAAGTCAAACGAAGACCGAAGTATATTGTGAAGAATATTTTGAATGATCATAGGCAAGGCCTTACTGACCGAACCGTCACTTCAACTGATGAATATACTCATCAAACGCCGTCCGGGAGGGGCGGAGATCTTTTTCGGTGAGATCTTTGAGAGGGATGTCGGTCATCTTCAACGTGTCGTTTAGAGTTGGCGTATCTTTCTTATAATAGATGAGCCCTGTGACGACCTGATTTTCATGAATGCTTTTTTCAATCGCTGACAACGCCCGGATTTTGTCAGTGGGATCGTAATCTTCATGGAGTTTTTTTAAGACGAGGCGGGAGCCGTCATGGAGTGTGACTTCTTTCGATTCCCCCGGTTTATATTCAACCGTAATCTCTTCAAACGAGGGGACAAAGCCCAATTCCTGGAGCGGTAGATCGTGCGTTTTCATGTAGGCGTAGCTTTTGTCGCTCCCTTCATGATCGTTAAACGTAACGCAGGGGCTGATCACATCGAGGAGCGCGTAGCCGCGATGACAGATCGCCGCTTTGATCAGCGTCGACATCTGCTGACGATCCCCCGAAAAGGAACGCGCGACAAAAGTTGCGCCAAGCTCAATCCCCATCTGACAGAGATCCATCGGCTGGAATTCATTGAGTTCACCATAATGATCTGGAACATGAAAGCTTGCCGTCGCTGAAAATTGCCCTTTTGTGAGGCCGTAGGTGCCGTTATTTTCAATGATATAGACCAGATCTGTATTTCTTCGGAGTGAATGAACGAGCTGGCTAATGCCGATATTGGCAGAGTCCCCATCTCCGCTGACGCCGATGACACGGATCTTTTGATTGGCAAGCTTTGCCCCTGTCGCCACAGATGGCATTCTGCCATGCACTGCGTTAAAACCATGCGCGCGGTTTAGAAAATAAGCGGGGGTTTTGCTCGAGCACCCGATTCCACTCATCTTTGCCACTTCATGGGGGGGGATTCCAAGTTCATAATAGGATGCAATGATCGATGTTGTGATCGAGTCGTGGCCGCATCCTTTGCAGAGGGTAGAGGGCAAGCCGCCGTAATCTTGTTTCGTAAGATTGATTCTATTTGTGACTTCAGCCATGCGCCACCTCCGCAATGCGATTCGTAATCCTTACCGGGTCCATTGGCAAACCATCTGAAAATGCGGCAGACAAGATTTTTTTCTCAAATCCGGGGCAGCTGGTCTTTAAGAGAAAGGCAAGCTGACCATCCCGGTTTCCTTCAACTACAATCACTTTATCCACGCCATTTATAAAATCTTTGACTTCATCATGGAATGGAAACGCCAAGGGGCGGAGATATTGGGTTGCTATTTTCTTTTCTTTAAGAAGATCGATCGTTTCCATGATGGCATGGTGGGTGGTGCCAACTCCCAAAATCCCTATTTTCGCTTTTTTATCTCCGATCCATAAAGGTTTTGGAAGATAGTGCTTCGCTGTTTCAAATTTTTTGTCGAGTCTTTTCATGTTCCTTTCATAAGTTGCATGATCTTCCGTGTAACCGGCTGCCTCATCATGGCCACTCCCCCGCGTAAAGTAAGCGGCGAGCGGATGGGGTGTCCCCGGCAATGTCCGGTACGGAATTCCATCGCCATCGACATCTTCATAACGTTTGAATAATTTTAATTTTTCAACCTCTTTTTCCGTCAACACTTTCCCGCGATCAAAGGGTTTGTCGATATACGGAAATGGCTCAGACATCCAGAGATTCATTCCGAGTTCGAGGTCGGCCATCACAAAGACAGCGGTTTGAAGCCGTTCTGCGATATCAAAAGAGGAGGCTGCTATTTCATAATATTCTTTCACCGTCGCTGGGAAGAGCATCGGGTGTTTGGTATCTCCATGAGAGGCAAACGCACAGAGCAAAAAATCCCCCTGCTGGGTTCGTGTCGGAAGACCTGTGCTGGGTCCAACCCTTTGGACATTAAAGACGACAACGGGAATCTCCGCATAATAGGCAAGACCCAAAAATTCACTCATCAGAGAAATTCCCGGTCCGGATGTCCCTGTCATGGCACGGGCCCCCGCCCAACCGGCGCCGATGGCTATTCCAATAGCTGCGATTTCATCTTCGGCCTGAATGACGGCGATATTTCTTTTCCCGGTTTTGGGATCAGTTCGGAATTTCTTTTGAAGCCCTTCAATCGATTCGCTCAGACTGCTTGCCGGTGTGATCGGATACCACGCTGTCACGGTGCACCCTCCCATGATTGCTCCCAGCGCCCCAGCTGCATTTCCTTCGAGAACGATTTTCCCCTGCGTTTTGTTGTCATGCTGATAATAATACGGGTCTTTCTTTTTCAGTTTTTCTTTGGCATAGTTTGAACCGAGTTCAACCGCTTTCAGATTTACATCGACGACCTTTTGCTTCTTCTGGAATGTATCTTTAATAACCTGTGTCACAATTTCCCGATCGAGATTGAAAAGCTCGGCAATGACTCCGACATAAACGGTATTGGTGAGAAGGGTTCGTATGCGTGGATGATCAAAGTTTGATTTTGAAAGTTGCGAAAGGGGGACAGGGTAATAGATGATCCCTTCTTTTTCCTCCGGCGCCCGGATGGTTGTTGAATCATAGATGACGACATGTCCGGGTTGAACTTCCTTTAAATCTTCACGAATCGTTGCGGGATTGACGGCGACGAGAATTTCTGTCTGTCGCCTCATCGATTCATACCCCTGCGGAGAGGTTCGGATATGAAACCAGGTCGGCAATCCCTGAATATTGGACGGAAAGAGGTTTTTGGCAGACGTCGGAATCCCCATTCGAATCAATGTCTTAAAAAGGATATTATTCGCCGACTGGCTTCCGGTTCCGTTTATCGTGGCGATCTTAATTGTAAAGTCATTAATGATTTTCTTATTCATGGCGCTGTCTTAAATAGAGCATTTATAGCATGTGGATTTTTTTTAATGCAATAGCTATTTTGCCGGAAAAAATAGGAAGGGTCACCCGGAACCCACGCCCTAGATGAGAATAATTTTGGACATAAAGGCTCGATCTTTCCGAAATTTAGTGAAGGGTAAAAAGAATCAGCCGATCTATCCTGATTTTCCAAACGTTCTTTCCGCTCTCCACTGATTGTGCTTTGCACAAAGAATTCTCAAATTCTCTTCTGTCGATTCACCCCCAAGCGCAAAAGGGCGGAGATGATCCATTTGAATGAAATTTCTTTCACCGCATCTTTTGCCATTGGCGCTTTCATAACTGCATTCCCCCTGATCCCTCTTAAAAACAATTCTTCTCACCTTCTGAGGTATATACCGGGTCATCGGCTTTCTCTGCTCTTCTATCTGACTCTTATCTGGCTGACTCTTATCTGGCTGGCTCTTATCTGGCTGGTATCTGGCTCGCTCTATCTTTTTGGCCATCTCTTCTTTTGCCACAAACTCAATTTTGATCTTTCGAGTTTCACCACCGTTTCCACCGGTGGCGGTATATTTTTGTGCAGTTTTTGATTCAGAAGCCATCTCGGAAAGACAAGAGAAACTGCCAGGCGCTTTTAGGGGTGCCGGCTCTTGTCTCTCAACACTCATCTCCGGAGTAGGTTTCTCAAGTCCCATCTGCTCTTTTATTTCAGCTCTAAAAATAGGCAGTCTTCTGATCACATCCCGATGGTTCTCTTTCCTGAGTGAGAGCTCTGATAACATGAATTCAACTTCTCTCTTTGATTTCCCAATAATCTTTTGAACCCATCCCTGTGCATTCTCTTTGGTCAGATGCGGCTCTATTAAACTTAAGGTTATGAGACTTACTTTTCCATTTGAAAGAAGCCCCAAAATTTCAGGGTAGATCTGACTCACTTTTGCTGCCTGAATTCTTCTATAAGCCGCCCCTTCTGAATAATGGAATTTCTGAGTTACATAAGAGAAAAGTGATGAATAGGCTTCCTCCAGATAGAGCTTTCTTCTGGCTATCTCTGAGAGGTAGAAGACGACGGTAGCCGTAGCCTCTCTCTCTTTTTGAACAATCTGAGAAAAGCGGGTTAAGAGTTCACTGTCTTTTATTTTTTTAAGATCTTCTAAAAACATCTAAAGTCCTCCTTTTTAGGGAGCCAATATAACACGATATTTTTCATGCTATTAGACGGCCATAATCAAAATATGAGAGGAGAAAAAAGAGAGACCACAAAAAAGGGCATAGAGGAAGGTTCGACAACGAGACGATGAAAGTGCGGCTTTTGAGAGGGCTTTTAGGAAAGCGCCGTCAAAAAAAGTGAAAATTCATAAAAACCTTGTCAACAAAAATCGACACAAAAATCACAAAAGAATAAAAAATTATCAGGGAAAAACAAGACTGGAAAAATGAGAGTCTTTCACTCAATTCCATTGTGATTACCAAGGAATATTGACCGGTGAGTTACCAAGCGATTCTGACCAACTTATCGACGGAGGCGGGAAAGGACTTTAGGTAAAAGAAGTTGCACAATTTTATACCTCCGCGGCGGAGGTATAAAAACAGGCATTTTGTTTTCACTGTGGGAATAAAAAATAGCTGGCTGGACATGATTAAAGATGTCCAAGCCAGCTATTTTTTGTTGAGAAGGTGGGGTTTTAATCAAAAACGGCTTTTATATTTGGCCGTATTTGAACATTGAGGGTTCAACGAAGGGTTAGGCAAGGATCAAAATGAGTTTTAAAACTACGCAGCCATTCGTAATGGATTTACAAGTGTAATAGGAAGTTCTTTTCCAGCAAAAAACATTTTAAAGGAGAGATCTTGATAGATTCGTATTTCTATTTTTTGTTTGTAGATCGAGTATTTCACTGGCGAGGTAATCTGATAGAGTTTTCCCTGCCAGGGGACAGTGTGATCTCGTTTGATGATGCGATAGTGCTTCAGACAGAAAATTTCGTTGAGATCTACCCCTTTTGGAAGGGGTTTATACGCCGTTTGAAGATTTGCTGGTGTGACAGTGAATTTTTTGTCATATTCATTGGGCAGAAATTGATCTTGTAAGAAGCAATTGGCCGCCTGGTATGAGTGGATGCGTCGTAAGCGCATTTCGGGTATCAGGCGGTCTTGCATGGTTTCAAAGTGTCTTTCGATACGTCCTTTGGCCTCAGCGGATTGGGCGAAGATGACATGGATGCCTAGCTCTTCACAGGCGCGCTTAACTTGAGCAAAATCGGTTCTTTTGGTTCCCCCGAACCATCCAGCCCGATCTACATAGAGGATTTGAAAGATTCCATTTTTAGCAACAACGTTTTGAAGGACTCTCAGACAAGAGATTGTATCTTCTGAAAGAAAGAATTCAGCAAAGGGGACTTCATTGGATGCATCATCGATGGTAGAAATCAAACAAGAGTCTTTATTTCCAAACCATTTGTGAGGGGAGCCATCCATTTGAATCATAATCCCTGTCTGCTTCATTCTGGTGCGCATGTAACGGGCTTTAGAGCGTCTTCTTTTAGCCCGTTTGACCATTTTAATTTCATGGCACCAATGTCTAAAAGTTTCGCGTTTCAAATGAATATTTTCACACTCAGCCAATTTTTCAAGGCAATGGAGCATGTTGAAATCAAAATATTTTTCTCTCACAAGACTGAGAACTTTATCTTTTAATGTTTTTGATGTTCTATTGACAGGACAACGCTGATAATTTCCATGTTTAATAAATAGTGGCCCCTTATCCGTAAAAGCCTTCAAATACCGCCTGATCGTTCTTTGAGAGACGTCCAGAACCAGGCAGGCTTTCTCTCTATCAAAAACATCTGTGATAACTCTACCAATGACATCTAATTTTAATTGATCCCGTGCGCTCATATATAACACCCCCGTACCCTCCCTTTCTTCAATAACCCTACGACTTCATTGAAAAAAGAGAGTTTATCTTATTCCGTGGTCAAATTCCCTTGGTAA
>CAYMPL010000008.1:0-38784 GCA_964392415.1 uncultured bacterium
ACTTCAGCTAATCTTATTGATCTTATTCAAACCATTTGTTAAAATTTTGAATAGGGGTGTGTGTGGACGAACAAGAATTCATAGAATTGCGTCGGAAAACAAAGGTTATTTTTCAGGAATACAAAGAGTATGAATATTTTTTACCCAGTTTCACAAAAGAAAAAATCCCTTAATCCATTTGAGGACTGGGAAAAGTTTTATTTCAAGCATACAATGCTTCAAAAGCTGATCAACTTTGGATGTGAAAATGGCAGGTGGAAA
Source organism: uncultured bacterium (assembly GCA_964392415.1). GTDB lineage: Bacteria > Bdellovibrionota > JACOXK01 > 2-02-FULL-40-11 > 2-02-FULL-40-11 > CAYJMQ01. The sequence continues at coordinate 262 of CAYMPL010000008.1, forward strand.
TTGCTCCATCAAGTTTTCTAACAGTCTGTGAATACAGAAGAGCGCCGAGTGGTCATTTTAGATCATCTGAATCTATTCAGATGTCTTGAATTGTATCTTCAATACAGGGAATGCAGGATCGTCTATTTCCTGCATTCCTCCCCTGGGATTCTAAATCGGATTTCCATGTCGATATTGAAAAAAGGGGGGTGGTCATTTCATCAGCTCGTCGGTGTCTTGGAGGCCTGTCATGGAATATCCCCTTATATGGAGTTAGACAAAATCATGATTCGGGCTATATCAGAATCTAAAAAGGATTTCTCGAAAATGATACAAAAGATCAGGGGGATCTCTTCTTATGAGAAAGAAAGGCTTGTTGTCTATTGTTCGAAACAGCTTGGGATGGAATTCTATTTTGGTGTCCAGCTTTATATTTTTTTGACAACCCAGTTTAAAGAAAGAGAAAAGATAGATAAAGTCTTTATAAGAAAATCGGCATTCTCTGCCCTTCTGTCGTCTATTTATGGAGAAGCCCCTTTTAAAGTCCGTTTTTATCGATCTTTCTTTTTCGGTGCGCTCAATCCAAGAAAAAATTATGTCATGGACAGGGCTATTTTAAATGAACGGAAGATTAATTTAAAAAAAATGGGGATTGAGGTCCTCACATTGATGGTATCTATTATAAAGGCCATTTGGTGCGTACTATGGTATTACTTTTTTGTAAACAAACGAAAATTGGATTCCTATGAAATCTGCATCATGGTTTTTAATGATCGGTTGGTCGATTTAAATAATTGTACCCCCTGGGCAATCCCTTTTTCCAGGAATTTCGATGATTTAAAAAAGGCGATTCTTGTTCTCTGCCCCTCTTTTTTTAACGAGAGGGCCAAGGGATATTATCGGCAAGTTTCTGATGATGTTTTAGTCTATGATGGCTATTTTAAATTCTTTCCGAAAGAGGAGAGGCTCATAAAAACATGGGCATTATTCTTAAAGTTCTTTCTAAGAAACATCTATTTATACCGCAGCCTGATCGGAATCGAACCCCTAAAAATGTGGGTGTTTAAATATTATTTTACCTTACTGATAAAGCTTAGTTTTTTTGAAGCCCTTTTTTTTGTAAATGGCTCAAAGATATTGTGGGTGATGAATGAAAATGATTCTGAGACACAATTTGCCGCGATGGCGATACATAGACAGGGAGGGATTAGTTTGGGAACCAGCTGGTCTCAAGTTCCTCTGCCGGAATGGAATATTCAAAAGAACAGTAATGATGTTTTTTTTGCCTGGGGAAAACGAATGGTTCACATTCGTGCGCAGATTCAGGATCTCAATTATTATTATGTAGTGTCAGGGTATCCCGGCGACTGTTATTTCAAAACTGAACGAGAAAGAGCCAAGAAATATCGGATAGATTTAATAGAGAAATATCAGGTAAAGGACATTTTGACCTTTATCGATAATTATGTAGGGAACGATCTTTTAACTACGAGACAGACCCTTCTCAAAATATATGAGGAATTATTCACATGGATAGAGGAAGATAGAAAAAATTTCATGATCATAAAGGTAAAAACGATGAACACTTTCGAAAACCTACCCGAACTTCGGGAAAAAATGGGTTATTTGATAGAGGGGGGGAGGCTGATGCTGGTAAGCGAACGGAGCGCTTTATATCCAGGTCTCGCCTCTGATGTCGTGCTTGGAATATCGTCCATCACGTTGACCTCATTGCTTGCCACATTGGGCCGTCCTGTTATTTTCTTTGATCCTCATAGAATATTTGAAAAATTTCCGCTTGAAATACCCCGGGCGCGAATTGTTGCCCATGTAGAAGACATTGTTCCTTCTATTAAAGAGAGTTTAAAACAGAATTGGGGCCAGTTTTATAATGTTGTTTTTCCTCGTGATAGAGGGGGGGGGGCGATTGATCCCTTTGTGGATGGAGAGGCTGCCTTACGGATAAAAACCTATATTGGGCATTTGTTGGAGTACTACAGAAAAGGTTCTCCCCGGGAACATGCTTTGCAATACGCAAACGAGCAATTTCAAAAAAAATGGGGGAAGGATTATGTTATAGCTGGCGACTTAGTTAAGCAGGGCGTGTTGTGATCATCGTAGACAATCTCTGTTTGTTCAGCAGTCTTATATTGCTCTCTCAATACAAAAAAAACCACAGAGTTTATTTCCTGCATTCTTCTCCCGGTATTCTCAGTCGAATCCTGATATGGATTTTAAAAAGGAGGGGGTGGTCTTTTCATCGGCTCATCGGCTCGTTAAGCGCTTGCCATGGAACCTCGCCTTACTCAGAGTTGGGTGAGATTATGTTTTGGGCTATGTCAGAATCTAAAAAAGATTTCTCAAAAATTATACAAACGCTGGACGCTATTTCTCCTTATGAGAAAGAAAGACTTATTGCCTATTTTTCGAAGCAGGCCGGCATTGAGCTCTACTTTGGTGTCCAGCTTTGTGTCTTCTTGACAACGCAATTTAGCGACCGCGAAAACATCGTGGAAGTTCTTATTAGAAAAACGGCGCTATCTTCTCTTATTTCACCTATTTATGAAAAAGCGCGCTTTAAGGTTTGTTTTTACCCTTCCTTCTTTTTTAGCACCATTTTTCCAAGAGAAAATTATGCAATGGATAAAGTTATTTTTGACGGACAGATAATGAACCTCCAGCAAATGAGGTCTGTAATCAATACAACCATTAAATTCATTGTGAATGCCTTAAGGTGCAAGGTTTTATTTTATTGTTTTTCAGTTAACCGGCTAAAAATACGCTCTTATAAAGTATGCGCGATGGTTTTTAATGACCGGTTGGTCGATTTAAATAATTGTGCCCCCTGGGCAATGCCTTTCGCGGAGAATTTAGGTGATTTAAAAAAAGAGACCATCGCCATTTGCCCTTCCTTTTTTAAGGATGGAGCGAAGGAATATTATCGGAAAATTTCTGATCATGTATTGGCCTATGATTATAATTTTAAATTCCCTCTGAAAAATGAAAGGCTGATAAAAACAATGGCTTTCTCCTTAAAATTCTTTCTAAAAAATATATATTTGTATCACAAGCTTTGGGGACCCAAAGCCTTTCCAAAAGCTTTTATAGACCCGCTGAAAATCTGGATGCTCAAATATTCTTTTACGCTGCTCACTAAACTTAGTTTTTTTGAAGCGCTTTTTTTTGTAAATGGTTCGAAGATATTGTGGACAATGAATGAAAATGATTCTGAAACACAATTTGCGGCGATGGCGATGCACAGACGGGGGGGGGTAAGTCTCGGAACCAGCTGGTCCCAGGTTTCTATGCCAAGCTGGAATATTCAAAAGAACAGTAATGACGTTTTTTTTGCATGGGGGAAGCGAATGGTTCATATTCGCACTCAAATGCGCGATTTGAATTATTGTTATGTTGTGGCAGGTTATCCGGGCGACACTTATTTTCAAGCCGAAAGAGAAAAAGCAAAAAGGTATCGTTTGGACTTAATGGAAAAACATCAGGTAAACAAAATTTTGACCTTTATTGATAACCGGGCAGCCAACGATATTCTAACTGCAAGGCAACATTTCTTGGAAGTATACGAGATTTTACTAAAGTGGGTAGAGGGCAATAAGAAAAATTTCATGGTTATAAAGACAAAAGACATGAGTAATTTTGAAAAAATACCAGAACTTCAACAAAAAATTGACCCCTTTATAGAAAGGGGAAGACTGACTGTGGTGAATGAACGGAGCGCCTTATATCCCGGGCTTGCCTCTGATGTTGTATTTGGCATATCGTCCACCAGCTTAACTTCACTGCTTGCTGTTTTGGGACGACCCGTCATTTTTTATGACCCACACTGGATATTCAAAAGATTCCCGCTGGAAATACCTCAAGCGCGCGTTATTTACACTGTAGAAGAGATTGTTCCCGCGATTGAAGATGCGTTGGAGAAGGAATCAGTCCAGTTTTATGATGCCCCAATTGATACGGGAACTGCCATTGACCCTTTTGTGGACGGAAAAGCCGCTTTACGTATGAAAACATATATGGAAAATTTATTAGAGTGCTATAGAAAAGATTATTCTCAAGAGCGTGCCCTGCAATATGCGAACGAACAATTTCAAAAAGAATGGGGGAGGGATTACGTTATATCTGGTATCTTAGGCTGTTAGGAAATTCTTGTAAATTCTCAACCCCATTTCACCACTCTTCTCAGGGTGAAACTGGCATCCCACGACATTATCTTTAGAAACAACGGAATAAAATGGGCCGAGACCGTAGGAAGTCATTGCTAGAACGGCGCTCACATCATCTGGAATCACAAAATAAGAATGCAAAAAATAAACAAGAGTCCCTCTCTCCTCTCCGGGAAGACCATGCAAAATGGTTCGATCCCATGATTTTTCACATCTCTTCAAGTGATTCCATCCGATATGGGGTATCTTAAATCTCTCATCATCATCAACGGGCGCTCTAAAGCGGACCACCCTCCCCGGAATAACGTTTAGCCCTTTTGAAATGCCAAATTCCTCGCTCTCAGAGAAAAGAAGCTGCATCCCAAGACAAATCCCGAGCAGCGGCCTGCCAGAATGAATAAAAGCATAAATCGGCTCTATAAGGTTTCGCCGCTCCAGCTCCTCTCTTGCTTTTGGAAAAGAACCGACCCCGGGCAGAATCAGCCTCTCCGCAGATAAAATCTTATGGGGATCATCCGAAACAAGTGGCTCCCCGTTGGCTTCTACAATAGCCCTCTCAATACTGAATAAGTTTCCCATTCCATAATCAACAATAACTACCTCTCTTGATTTCATATTTCTGCTAAAAGCTTCTTAAGCTCTCCTATTCGGATCGGAGAAAGTCTGTCTTTCATGAATACTCTCCCCGAACTGGCCTTTTTCAAAAATTCAATATTTCCCTCTGTCTGAAATTTATCTTCATCGCACTGATATTCCAAATAATGGAAAATAGAAGCGCTGGCGACAGCGTCGGCCCTCCCTTCTTTAATGACCTGCAAAACATGCTCTGCCGATCCTGCCCCCCCCGCCGCAATGACCGGCACAGATACCGATGTTGCAATTTTACGGATCAACTCCAAATCGAAGCCATTTCCCGTCCCATCCCGATCAACGGAAGTGATCAATAGTTCCCCAGCCCCCAATTCCACCGCCTCCTTTGCCCACAGAAAAACATCTTTCTCGCTCCTTTCTCTTCCATAATCTGTCATCGCCTCGTATGTCCCATGGGGTCCCCTTTTTGCTTCGATGGAGACAACAATGCATTGAGAGCCAAAGATGTTGGCAGCCTCACTGATAAAACAAGGGTTTCTGACGGCGGCTGTATTGATAGCTACCTTGTCGGCCCCTCTCCGTAATAACTTCTTAATATCCTCAATCGTACGAATTCCCCCTCCCACTGTAAAAGGAACAAAGATCTTCTTTGCAGTAGCATCGACAATGTCCAAAAAACTGTTCCTCTCATAAAGACTCGCAACCACATCCATATACAAAAGCTCATCCGCCCCCTCTTTGTAATATTTGAATGCGAAATCCCATGGCTTACCGAGTACTCGCAATCCCTCAAAATGAATCCCCTTTACGAGATTAGGCCCTTTGATGTCGAGACGCGGGATAATCCTGGGAAGAAGGCGATTCTTTATTTTTTTCGGGATTGTTTCTGCTATTTTTTCTGGCAGCGAATCCATTAGCTGTAATTCAAACTGCGCATCATTTTTTCAAAACGAAAACGCTCTGATTTTTCGATATCACACATTACTTTTTTATGCTCTGTCAATGAATAATGTTTAATATCCTTAATATGTTTGGCAGTAATGGCTGTCCTGGAAAGATCTAAAAAATCCTCGCATAACTCAGTGGTTTTTTCCGGATTAGCCGTTAATTTCTCATATCTCAATCGCAAGTAGCGGCCGTCGCCCTTCTTTTCATACTGAAATCCCTTCTCAGACAAAGTTCTCCAAATATAGGCGATTCTGGTAGCGCTGTTCCATTCGGAAAATTTCTCAAGATCCTTCTTTTGAACATACCAGGGAATTTTCACCTTATAAAATTGCGTCCATTCGTTCATTCGCCTGTTCAAATACTCATCCGTATACCAGTCCCTTTTGAGAGAAGAAGAGATGACTTCCTCCCCATTCCTGATAATTTCAATAAACTTCACCCCTTTAAATATCCTTTTGAGAACCGGATAGAGCGATTGAAGTTCGCTTATTTTAAGAGCAAATGTATATTGTCCCTCATTTAAATCTTTCAAGACATCGCTGCGCCGCCGATACTTGACCCATCTTCGCCTGACGTCTGTCAACCGTTCATAGTTGCCAAAATAGCTGTTGTCAGAAGGCCTAAAATTAACCCTCCGCCCCTGGAGAATCTGCAAATAATAATCTTCAAATAATATCCCTTTGAGCAGATGAGAACCCAATTTAAAGTTCATCAGATTGGTTTGCGCCAGCGTGGGGAGGTAACGGAGAATAAGGGGTTCATGGAGGGTTAAAACATTCTTAAAACTCCCGACAATTTTGGATAAAATAGAAGTACCCGATCGGGATAAGCCACTGATAATAATCATTCTGTTTTTAAAAAACCGATCATAATCCACGGACAAATTCAAGTTCTTCACGATACAAGTCCTGTCTTTTAAAAAGCTATATTTTCAATTTCAGCGTGTCAATAGCAAATATATATTCTCGACATCCATGAATGATTTGAATATATTTTGCACTGTCTATGACAGGTATCGAAGCTTTTCTGATCTCTCCTGAAGCACCCCTTTTGTCCGCAATGCGTCAGATGGGGGCCACAGGGAGCCAGATTCTTTTCGTGACAGATGAGGCTCTAAAATTAATAGGGGCTGTCACCAATGGCGATATACGAAGAGCCTTAATCAACACTGGCGATGGATTCCAGTCCCCCGTCTCTAAAATCATGTTTCAAAAACCCCGCTTTGTATATCGTCACGAACCCGATTTTCAAAAAAAAGCGGGGGATTTGATTCTTCAGAAAAGGCTGCTTGCCATTCCGATATTAAATGAAGAGAGGAAAATCACAGATATTCTTTTTTGGCACGATTTTTTTGGAAAGTCTCAGATCGAGACAAAACCAAAAATACCTTTAACGACCCCCGTTGTCATTATGTGCGGCGGCAAAGGGACGCGTATGGATCCGCTCACAAGAATTTTGCCTAAACCGCTGATCCCCATTGGAAATAAGCCGATGGTTGAAAAGATTATGGACACTTTTCATGCTTTCAATTTCCATCATTTTATCCTTGTTCTAAATTACAAAAAAGAGTTCGTTAAAAACTATTTTAAAGAAAATCAGATGCCGTACGAAGTAAGCTGGGTTGAAGAAGATGAATACATGGGAACCGCGGGGGGCTTATCTCTCTTGAAGGATAAAATGAAAGAGACTTTCATTGTGACAAACTGCGATATTATTCTTCAAGCCAATTTTAAGGACATTTTGGCGTGGCATAAGAAAGAGAAGGCGGCGCTAAGTCTCGTGGGACATCATAAAGAGATGGTCGTCCCCTACGGCGTTTTGGAAATCAGGGATGGGCGCCTAAAATCAATTAATGAAAAACCAAAGTATGACTTTATTGTTAATTCGGGAATTTACCTGATTGAACCCGAGATCTTAAACCTTATTCCGGAAAAAACATTCCTGGATATGAATCACTTGATTGAAAGGGTGGGACGGGAGAGAAAGGTTTCCGTATATCCAACCAGCGATCATTGGTTTGATCTGGGACAATGGAGTGAATATAATGCCAACTTGTGGTTATTGCATAGAACCTCGGTGGAGGAGGAGAAAGACCTGGGAACTGATGCATAGCGGAAAAAAGATTTTAACGTTTATCGGGGCCCGCGGAAAATCAAAGGGGCTGAAGAATAAAAACATCCTTCCCTTTTGCGGCAAACCCCTTATTCTCTGGACGATAGGGGCGGCATTAAAATCAAAATATGTCGACTCCGTTCTGGTTTCTACCGACAGCCCCGAGATAGCTGAAATCTCAAAGCAGGCTGGGGCGAGTGTTCCTTTTTTAAGACCCTCGAAATATGCTGAGGATCATGTCCCCCAGATGGAGGCTGTTTATCATTGTCTGGATTGGCTCAGAGAGAATAATCAGATGGACTATCATCTGTTCATGCTTCTACAGCCAACCTCACCGCTTCGCACTTCCCGCCATATCGATCAAGCGATTGATTTTTACTTTAACCATAGGAAAACAGATGAAGACACGCTGGTTTCCGTGAAATCGCTCAATCCCAAAATGGCATGGGTCATGGAGGAAGAAAGAGAGGGATATATTACTTTTTGCATTAAAAACGGCGAGAACAGGCAGCTCTGTCTGCCAACTTATTTGCCGAACGGGGCCATCTACATATCCCCCATAAAGGGGCTCGTTGAAAGAATGGGTTTTTATACGAATAAAACGCTCCGCTTTTTGATGAACGAAACTGAATCAATTGACATTGATACTATCGAGGACTTTAAACAGGCCGAAACCTCATTTCTTGAAATATTGAAAAATCATATCTGATACAAATTCTATGTCAGCCTCAGTCAATGTCACACTGCAAGGCAGATTGATACATTGGTTGAAGACATTATTTGCAGTCTCAACACGATAACTCTGGCAAGAGGCATAGATCGGAAGGAGGTGGAGCGGATTCCAGACAGATCTAACCTGAATATCTTTTGAAATGAGCCACTGAAGCAGGGAATCTTTATGTCCCTGTGGAACGCGTATCGTATAAAACCAAAAATTGCTTTGGGTGTCGGGGGGCTCCCAGATCATCTCTATATCCATCTCTTTGAGAAGATCTCTATAGAGGAGAGCGTTTTTTCTTTTGACCTCTATAAAACGCCCGAGATTTTCGAGCTGCGCGACCCCCAAAGCGCTCTGCATGTTCGATAACCGGTAATTAAAGCCGATCTCATCATGAAAATAATCGAGCCCCCCCTTTTTGGCCTGAGTGACAAGATGCCTGATCCGATTTGTGAGTTTCTCATCACGGGCAACCACCATCCCCCCCCCTCCGGTCGTAATAATTTTATTCCCATTGAAAGAGAAACAACCGACATGCCCAAAAGAGCCGGTTTGCTGACCCTGATAGATTGTTCCCAGGCTCTCACAGGCATCCTCGACGATCGCGATACGATATTTTTCACAAAGGCCGATCAAAGGAGCCATGTCCACAGCGTGACCGAATAGATGAACCGGAATAATCGCTTTGATTCTCTGTTTTGTTTTTTTGTTGTATCTATACCCATCCCGTTTTTGTTCCGTTTCACGCGCAAGAAAATCAGACACCTTTTCCAGATCCAGACAGAGTGTGTTTGGAACGCAATCCATAAACAGAGGAACCGCTCCACAGTAGTTTACTGCATTTGCAGTGGCAACGAAGGTGAGCGTTGGAACAAGAACCTCATCCCCCTGACCGACCCCCAGCGCTCGCAATGCGACATGAAGCGCTGAGGTTCCATTGACTGTCGCAACGGCATGTTTTACCCCTACATATTCGGCAATCTTTTTTTCAAATTCCGAAACAAAATGCCCGACCGACGATACCCATCCGGTATCAAGGCATTCTTTAACATATTTCCATTCGTTCCCCGAAAAATGGGTTTCAGAGAGCGGAATCATCAGATGTTCACCCGATACCAGTCGTAGGTTCGACGGAGACCGGTGGCAAGATCATTTTTAGGGTCATACCCTATCAGCTGCTGCGTAAGTCGCATGTCGGGACATCTCCGTGACGGAGAATGAGTGGGTCCATCCATTGGAACAATGGTCATCTTTTTTTTCATTATTTTTACAATTTCCAGGGCGAGATTCCCGATCGTTATTTCAGGAGCCTGGTTACCCACATTCAAGACTTTGCCAACAGATTCTGGATGTTCTGATAGACGCACAATCATTTCCACCGCATCCTCAATGAAACAAAAGGTTCTCGAATGAGATGCGTTTTGGACAGACAATTCCGATGCGCCAACGGATGGTGAAGCGTGATGGACTTTCATCAATAACTCCGGGATGACATGGTCCATCCCCATGCGCATCCCATAAATATTGTGAAGGCGAACAATGGTAAAAGGGAGATCCGAATAATGACAGAGCGCTTCGCCATAAATTTTTGAGAGCATATAAGAGGTCCGGGGGTGGGAGAGTTCAGTCACCGTCAGTGGGGTCCCCTCCGGGGTCGGGAAAGGAATCTGAAAATATTGCAGCGTCCCCGCGTAAACCTCGCTGGTTGAAGAAAAAATAAGCCGTTTGAGGCGGGACTGCCGCCTTGCAAACTGGATCAGATGATTCAGCATCGAGGTGTTCTTATAAAGCACAGAAAAAGGATCTCTGATCACTTGTTTTACGCCGATCAGCGCCGCAAAATGAAAAATAGCGTCATACGCGTCTTTTAACTTAAAAAGGGCTTTTGCGTCCAAAAGATCGATATCAAAAAAACCAATATTTGGGTGATTCAGAAGCTCTTTAAATTCCGCGTCCCACGATCCCCGCGAGAAATTGTCGATGAGATCGACGTGATGGTTATCCTTTAAGAGCCGTCTTGCCAGGTGATATCCGATAAAACCGGCGCCACCGGTGATGAGTATCCGAGCCACTTAGATTATTCCCCTCCCGACAGAATAGATCCGGCTTCCGATCTTTTTGAGTTGCGCAACCTGGGCGGAAGAGAGAACGTTGTTTGTATCCAAAATCAAGGGCCCCGATTTTTTGAGCCAGGTCGAAAAGTTGAAATCACGATAGGTCTGGTGCCCCACAGCCAAAACAATACAGTCCAAATCATTGGCAGGAGGTAATTCCGGGTTCAATTCCATTTGCAATTCACTCCAGTATTTCACATATGGATCATGGCAAATGACGGTCGCCCCCCGGTCACGCGCGTGACGCACAAAAGTTTCTGAGGGAGACTTTCGGGTATCACTCACCTCCGAAGAATAACTGACCCCCATGATAAGGATCGTTTTATCTTTGAGCGTTCCCCCCAACAGTTTTTCCAATGTATTGAGACTGCTCAGCGGCATCTGCCCATTGACTTTTACCGCCGACTCACAAAATGGAAATTTAAGATCGGGGAGATGAAAAAAATGATCGGCAGAAATTTTTGCAAAGAGCGGGTCTTTTGTCAGGCAATAGCCCCCCACACCAAATCCCGGTTCGCGTATATTTGAATGTGTTGGCCGAAGACGAATTGCCGAAGTGATTTCAAAAAGATCGATTCCGATTGCCTCTGCAAAATGACGCCATTCCTCCATCATCGCAATGGTCGTTGCCCGATAACTGTTTTCAATAATTTTACAAGTTTCGGCGGCTCTCATTGAATTGAGGCGCGTGAGTGGATATTTCTCTGTGTTAATGATTTTCGACAAGAAATCCCGACACCGGTCAGCCGCCTCCGGAGTATATCCGGCGTAAACACGCCAAAAGTTGATGATTGAATTCAGATATTGAGGACCCGGCATAACCCGCTCGTATGAATAAGCGACGTGAACGGAATCTTTTGGGTGTCCACGGCTCTGCAAAGAGTCCTCTATTTCAGGAACAACCATTTTCTCGCAGGCGCCGGGGGGAACGGTTGTTTCAATCAAAAGAAGCGTGTCAGGTCTGATATATTTTCCAATCGTCCGAAGACCGATACGGAAATTTTCAAGAGCCAACGTCGTTTTTTTTTCCAGATAGACAACATCAAAGGGGATATCCACAATCACAACCGCTGCCTGTTCAAACACTTTGGCATCGGTCGTTGCCGCAATATTCCCAGCCCGGCGCGCATCTTGCAGCGCCCTTATGATCGCCCCATCGGAGGTATCAAAAGGGAGGATCCCCCTATTGATCGCATCAACCTTATTCAATCCCTCTGCGGTCGGACGATCGATGCCAATGACATTGAAACAAGGAGATTGGTCTGAATTTTTTGCAATCGCCGTCGCAATCGCCATTGCAGTTCCTACAAAACCAAGCCCCTGGATACAGACAACAGGGTGACCCTGCGGACGGCGATCCTCATGTTTCATGTTACGATCTTCATTAAATGAACATCAAAAATCAAGCAGATTTAGCCGCTTTTATCAATCTTATAATTTCTGCAGCGGCGCCTGAGTGGCAATGAATTTCTTCACATATCCGCTGTCAAATTTGATCGTCAGTTTGGTATGCTCTTCTTCCCCCTCAACGCGGCAGATTACCCCCACACCAAATGAAGAGTGACGGACACGCTCGCCAGAGGAGTAGAGTTTTTTGGGGAGTTCCTGATTGAAATCGTCGTCAAAGGAAGAACCAGATTCAGTGAGAGATTCTTCGGTCGCTAACGCTCCCTCAGAATGACGTTTACGAAACATTCGCGCGTTTCGCCTCAAATCATGTTCCTCGATATACTCCTTTGGCATCTCATCTAAAAAACGGGAGGGGAGATTAAATTGCATCGCGCCGTGAACCCTTCGGGATGAAGCGTGCGTTAAAAAGAGATTTTTTCTGGCGCGCGTCATGCCGACATAACAGAGCCTTCGCTCTTCTTCGAGTTCAAAAAGATCGAGACCGGTCCGATGGTACGGAAAAAGCCCCTCTTCCATCCCCACCATAAATACCGTCGGGAACTCAAGCCCCTTGGCTGAATGAAAGGTCATCATCTTTACAACAGCATCGGTTTCTTGAAGTGTGTCGATGTCACTGACAAGCGAGGTCTCCTCTAAATAGAGTTCGAGGGTTGGATCTGAATGACGTTTGATAAATTCCCCCATCGCCGAATCGAGCTCTTCCAGGTTCTCAATGCGGGAGAGCGCCTCAATCGTCTTTTCATCTTTCAGGATCTCAACATACCGGGTTTGATCGAGAATTTCATGATAGATCTCCTGCACCGTCAGGCTTTGCCGCTTATCAATTAAAACCTCCATCCTGTCGGCAAACTCTTTCAATTTGAGCGCCGATCGATCCCCCTGTTTTGAAAAAAGTTTGGCGGCTTCGAAAAAAGAACAATCCTCTTTCCCAGCAAGCCTTGCCACTTTCTCAAGTGTCACCTTTCCGATTCCGCGCGCGGGGACATTCACAACCCTTAGAAAGCTCACATTGTCTTTTGGATTTAATACCAGCCTCAAATAACCGAGCATATCTTTAATTTCAGCGCGTCCATAAAAATGGGTCCCTCCAAAAATCTGATAGGGGACCCGATATTCTCTAAGTATCTCTTCAAATACACGCGATTGGGCATTGGTTCGATAGAAGATGGCAAAATTTGAAAACGCCTCTTTCTCTTCCATTTGTTTTAAAATCTGCTGCGCCACAAACCTTGCTTCCCCATATTCATCTTCGAGACGGATAGACTGAATCAAAGAACCCTTTTTATTCTCCGTCCAAAGTTTTTTGGGTTTGCGCTCCCGGTTATTCGCAATGAGACCGGACGAGGCTTCAATAATCGTTTTTGTGGAGCGATAATTCTGTTCAAGTTTAATGACTTTTGCTTTTGGAAAATCTTTCTCAAATGAAAGAATGTTTGAAATATCGGCGCCGCGCCAGCTGTAGATCGATTGATCTTCATCCCCGACCACACAGAGATTTTGATGCTCTTCGCACAAAAGCTTCATCAAAAGATATTGGACATGATTCGTATCCTGATATTCATCCACAAGGCAGTAGTGAAACTGATCCCGATATTTTTTAAGAATCTTTGGATGTTTTTTAAAGATATGAACGGTCAGTGAAATCAAATCTGAAAAATCGAGCGCGGAGCTTTTTTTAAGTTCAGACTGATAAAGCGTGAGAATCTGTCCCACCTTCTTTTCATAAGGAGAACTTCCTTGATTCAAAAAATCTTCCAGCGACATCGCCCGATTTTTAACTTTTTCGATCTGTCCCTGAATCATCCGCGGGGTATATTGCGATTCATCCACATTGAGTCTCTTTAAGCACTGCCGTATCAGCGTCAGCTGGTCACGATCATCATAAATCACAAATTGAGGATCGTACCCCAAAACCCCAATCTCTTTTCTCAATATTCGCACACAGGCTGAGTGAAATGTGCTGAGCTCGAGCCTCTCAGCCCCATTGCCAAGCATGGAGACAACGCGGTCCTTCATTTCACGGGCCGCTTTGTTTGTAAAGGTAACCGCTAAAATATTTTGAGGCATTACCCGCTTTGTTTCGAGCAATCGCGCAATCCGATAGGTCAAAACACGTGTCTTTCCACTCCCCGCCCCTGCGATCACAAGAAGGGGGCCATCTAATGCCTCAACGGCATCACGCTGTCTTGGATTAAGCCCTGCGGGCTGCGGCCCTTCCATCATTCAACAGTAACGCTTTTGGCCAGGTTTCGCGGCTGATCGACATCGGTCCCCTTTTTCAAGGCAATGTAATAGGCGATCAATTGTACCGGTATCGCAAAGAGGATCGGCATGACATTTTCACTCCGCTGAGGAATGCTGATCACAGAAGTTGCAAGCTCTGGCAATCTTTTATTCTCCTCCGCCCCAATCGCAATGATAATTCCGTCGCGCGCGCGAATTTCTTCGAGGTTGCTGATCACCTTGTCATAATGACGATCTTTGGGAACAAGCATAATGACAGGCGTATCGTCATCGACAAGCGCGATTGGCCCATGTTTCATTTCTCCCGCCGCGTACCCTTCGGCATTGATATATGAAATCTCTTTGAGTTTGAGAGCCCCTTCCAAAGCAACCGGGAAATTGATCCCCCTTGCCAGATAAAGAAAGGTCTTTTTCCGGTAATATTTTTGTGAAATCTTTTTAATCTCATTTTCTTTCTTGAGGATCTCTTCCATATAATAGGGGAGACGGACCAGATCCTGAATATAAGAAACTGCCTGCTCTTCCCCCAGCGTCTTTAAAACAAGACCGAAATGAATCGCGATGAGATTAAAAACAACGAGCTGGGTGGTAAATGCCTTTGTTGAGGCAACGCCAATTTCCGGTCCCGCGTAGGTATAAATCGTAAAATCGGCTTCCCGATCGATGGTACTCCCTTTGACATTGCAAATGGCCATCACTTTCGCCCCGTTCTTTTTGGCTTCGCGAAGCGCCGCAAGGCTGTCTGCCGTTTCCCCGGACTGTGATGTCACAATTAAGAGATCGTCTTTTCCAATAATCGGATCCCGATAACGGAATTCAGAGGCAATATCAACTTCACAGGGGATCCGTGACATCATCTCAATCAAATATTTTCCAACCATTGAGGCATGATAAGCCGTTCCGCAGGCGACCAGAAATATTTTCTTAATGGCGCGTATTTCTTCTTTCGAAAGCTTGAGATCTTCAAGATATAATTCGTTCCGATTCTTTCGGATCCGGTCCTGAAGCGTATGAATGACCGCCTGGGGCTGCTCATGAATTTCTTTGAGCATAAAGTGCTGGTAGCCCCCTTTTTCAACCATCTCCGCCGTCCAGCTGATCTTTTGAAACTCCTTTTTAATTTCGTCCCCCTTTTTGTTTCTGAAGGTCATTCTCTGGGGCTCAAGAATTGCAAGTTCATGATCATCAAGATAGGCAATCCGCTTTGTATATTCGAGAAGCGCTGCGACATCGGAAGCGATAAAATGCTCTTTGTCACCTACCCCCACTATCAGCGGAGTCCCATTCCGGACCGCGATCAGCTTTGTCGGCTCGGTTTCAGACATAATCCCTAAAGAATAGGCGCCTTGAAGATCACCGATCGCAAGAAGCACAGATTTCTCGAATGAATGCCCTTGTTTCAAATAATCGTAGATGACAAACGCAATGACCTCAGAATCTGTATCGGATGAAAAGGCACAGCCTTTCTCCAAAAGTCTGTGTCTCAGTTCCGCATAATTTTCAATGATACCGTTATGAACCAACGCAATCGGCCCCGCCTGATGTGGATGCGCGTTGCGCTGTGACGGCTTTCCATGCGTTGCCCATCGGGTATGGCCAAGGCCGATACGATAGTCGTAAACCGGTGTCGAATGATAGTCAGGATCCAAAAGGAGCTGCTCGAGCTGCGATAATTTTCCTTCACACCGCTTGATTCTTATCTTTCCATCTTGAATCAATGCCGTGCCAGCCGAGTCGTAACCCCGATACTCCAATCTTTTAAGCCCTTTGAGCAAAATCTGCTTCGGTTCACGCGGTCCCAGATAGCCGACAATCCCACACATCTATTTTTTTCCCCTTTTTTTAGCCCTCGCCCACATCTTTTTCATATACCCTTTCTTTGTCACCTGTGGAACACGGGAAATCACAAGAGAATCCTTCGGAACATCCTCCGTCACGGTTGAACCCGATGCCACATAGGCCCCCTCTTTCAGCGTCACCGGCGCGACAAGCTGGGTATCACTCCCTATAAAAGAATGGTCTCCAATTTTTGTCTTTGCTTTCCCCTCATATCTTAAATTCCCATCGTAATTGCA
Source organism: uncultured bacterium (assembly GCA_964392415.1). Taxonomy (GTDB): domain Bacteria; phylum Bdellovibrionota; class JACOXK01; order 2-02-FULL-40-11; family 2-02-FULL-40-11; genus CAYJMQ01. The sequence goes on from CAYMPL010000008.1 coordinate 16,634, forward strand.
GGTAATCACCCCGCAGCCGACATTTACATCTTTGCCGATCTCCGCATCGCCGAGATAGGTTAAATGATTCGCTTTTGATTCTTCACCGAGCGTCGTCTTTTTAAGCTCCACAAAGCTTCCCACCCGCGAACCCTTTTTCAAATGACTTTCCGGACGAATCCTTGCAAATGGCCCGACAATCGCCCCATCATCAATTCTGCTCTCTTCAACGACAGAATAGCTTTTGATGGTTACATTCGCCCCCATTTGACAGTCTCGTATAATAGCGCCAACCCCTATGGTTGTCCCTTTTCCAATGACACTTTTCCCCTCGATATGAACTTGCGGATAAAGAACAACATCCTCGGCAAGCGTTGCCTGCGGGCTGATGTAGGTTGTTTTCGGATCGATCATCGTAACCCCTTTAAGCATCCATCCTTTATTTATTTGATCTCTCAAGTAGCTCTCCTTTTGTGAAAGTTCATACCGGTCGTTAATCCCAAGGGCTTCTACTTCATTCTCAATCAGATAGACACCCTTTTTTTCCATCAGGGGAATAAGATCTGTCAAATAATATTCTTTTTTTGTGTTGTCAGGGGTGATTTTTTTAAGCGCTGAAAAGAGCGGCACTGAAGAAGCGCAGTAGAGCCCAACGTTCATCTCCCGGATTTTAAGTTGTTCAGGGGTTGCTTCTCCCGCCTCGATAATTTTTAGGAGATCTCCATTTGAATTTTTGACAATCCTTCCGTAAGGGATTTTTTCATCAAGCAATGCTGTGGCAACGGTCAGATCGGCTCCATTTTTAATATGAAAATCAAAAAAATTTTTAATGGTTTCAGAACAAAGCAGCGGGTTATCCCCATTTAAAATGGCAACGGTTGTTTCGGCATCTTTAAAATGCCTCTCTGTAACAAGAACGGCATGCGCTGTACCGAGAGGTTTTTTCTGGTCGACAACAATAAAGGGGCCGTTCTTTAGGCCATATCGATCTCTCAATGCGGCGATGACCGCTTCTTTACGATGATTGACAACAACCACAATTTTAGAAACCTTCGCTTCAAGCAGCGTGTCTAAGACATACATGAGAATGGGTTGACCACAGAGCGGGTGCAAAACCTTTGGGAGCTCCGATTTCATACGGGTTCCCAGCCCTGCGGCCATGACTACAGCGGAAATCTTCATTGGAGGAAGTATAGTCGGCAGACAAAAAATGAGTCAATCTATTTCGAGATCTATTCGAAGTGTCTAGGATGAAGTTCGTGCTCGTGTTTTGAACACTCATCACGAACAGGCTCCGCGTGAGCCATGACTTCACAATTAGAAATTTTTTTAGAAATTTCTTTTTCAATATGATCCAAAATGTTGTGCGCCTGGCCAAGTGATATTTTCTGACATATGAAGAGACGGAAATTCACAAACTTTCTTGAACCCGATTTGCGTGTTTGAAAACGGTCATAACCTAAAATTGACGGGTAATGATCCTTAATAATACGAAGAATCTCTTCATTTTCCTGATCGGTGAGCGCCTTATCCATCAGCACGTCAAATGAGGATTTTACCACTTTCGCGGCTACCCAAATGATGTATGCCGCGACAACGAGAGACGCGATCGGATCAAAAAAATGAAATTTAAAGTACGAGAAAAACAATGCACCCAAAACAATCAGATAGAGATAGCTGTCCATTAAGAGATGCGTTGCCTCAAGATGGAGAAGATCTGATTGGTGTTCCGTGCCTACCTTTCTCACTTTCCTCCCGACAATCAGATTGATGGCAAAGCAGATGACAATAGCCCCGATACCGAGTTCAACCTGATATATCTCCTCCCGATGGAGGAGTTTCACAATAGCCCGATAAACGATAAATCCCGCAGTAGCGATGAGAATACCGCCCTGAATAAAAGAAGCAAAATTCTCAAACTTTCCATGGCCATAATGATGGTCTTCGTCCGCCGGCTGTTCCGCTTTATGAAGGAAAAAATAGTTAAAGGCCGAAGAAAAAAGATCTCCCAATGAGTCGACAGCCAAAGAAAGAATCGCAACCGAATTGGTTAAAAACCCAAAGACCAGTTTGAGAAGCGCCAGCCCCAGGGCGGTAAAAAAAGAGAGGCGAATGGCGCTCAGTTTTTGCTGGGATTCAGCCGACCGCATACTTAAGTCTCACAACACGCTTTACTTTTTCAGCTTTTCTCTGAATTTCGCCGGCTTTTTGGGTCTGACCGAGCACGAGATGCGCTATCGAACAAATTTCATAAGCAGCTAAAAATTGAGGATCGTATTTAATAGATTTTTCCAAATGTTTCACTGCCAATGGGTATTTTCCTTCTTCGAAATAGAGTGATCCCAGATTGAAATGGGCATAGGCATGCCGGGGATTAAGTTGAACTGCCTTTTTAAAATATTTTCCCGCAACTCCTTCATTCTCCTCGTATAAATAACAGATTCCCAAATTGAGCGCAATTCCCGCGCTTTTTGGCATGAGCCTCAGCGCTTTTTGATAGGCCTTGATCGCGGAAGAAGAGTCACCCAATTTTCGGTAAACTACCCCTTGTTCATTGTAGGCTTCCGCGAATTTGGGATCTGTATTTAATGCAACACGTATGGCATTAAGCGCTTTCTGAAAGCGCCCCGCCCCCCTATATTTTTTGGCCATGAAGAGATAGCTGTTTGCGATTTTTCTCTTCGTTTCCAATTTCGAAAGCTTCTTCATCTATTCTGCCTTAATTATCGGAATAAAAAAGAAGTGACTTGAGGGGGTTTGGGCTTGAGGGGGTCGGATTTCCGTCCAATGTCATCCTGAGCCGAAACTGTCATCCTGAGCTGAAAATGTCATCCTGAGCCGAAGGCGAAGGATCTGTTCCTCAAGATTGGTATGATTATTGCTTGACGAAGGTATAGAGCTGTGTTTGGCTCAATTTTATTTAATAAAGAAAGGAGAAAAATTATGTCAGGCGTTAACAAGGCAATTTTAGTGGGGCGATTGGGGGGGGATCCGGAAATGCGATACACCCAGTCAGGCCAGGGGGTATGTCGTTTCAATGTTGCAACCTCTGAAAACTGGAACGACAAAGACGGACAAAGAAAAGAGCGAACCGAATGGCATCGCGTGGTGGTGTGGGGGAAAATGGCAACGGTTTGCAGTGAATATTTAAAAAAAGGGCGCCAGGTCTATGTGGAAGGGCGTCTACAAACGCGTTCATGGGAAGATAAAACGACCGGAAACAAACGCTATTCAACGGAAGTCGTGGCGATGACTGTTCAATTTTTGGGCTCCGCTGAAGGAAAAGGGGATTCAAACCGCACCGCTTCTGACAGTATCGTAGATGACTCTCCCTTCATAGAAACTCCTCAACCAACAGATTCAGGCGTTTCCGAAGAAGATATTCCGTTTTAGGGTCCCGCGTTCCCCTGGCCATAGGAAGGCGCCCCACCCAGAGTGGTTAACATGCAGGGGATTTTAGATATATAATTTGCCTAAAAGGAAAGAAATGAAATATGTCAGGTCGTTTGATAGAAATATTTAAGGATAAAAAACTTATAGAAAAAGTTCAAAGACGCTTGCCTTACTTATTCCAACTTGCAGAATTAGAAAGTTCAGGGGCGGGTAAAATAGGAATGGAAGTTGGTTCGGTTCGCGAGAAAATAATAGTTGCTCTGCTAATCTATAAATTTGACGAAGTAAATATAGAAACCGAGATTCCTATCACAGAACCAGAAGTGGATGCAAAACTATTTGGCGAACCAGTGTCTATAAAAACAATAACAGGTAAAAGTTTTGGAGGAGTTAAACTTATATGGACTGTAGATGCTCAAAAAGCAAAAGAATTTAGTGAAGATTATCATCCTCATTGCGATATTCTACTCGTTCAAATAAACTGGAATAACACTGGAGGATTTTATTACATTCCATTAGAGGTTCAGAAACGGCTTTTTGATAAAAAGGGCAGAAAAAACTATATTAAACTTCCAAAACCCGGAACAAATCCGAGAGGCGTTGAAATTACTAAAGAAGCGCTCTTGAGTTTAGTCAATGATAAAGAAAGCAAAAGCATTGTGATAAACTGGCAAAAAATAGAGATAGAATTCAATTCGTTTAAAAGATGGGTTGACCTATGGAGGGAAGACTAAAATGCCATCTCACCAGAAAAGAAATGGTACTAAAACAAGCGCCTTTGGTTCTCCCGGAAGAATTAATCATAACTCATCAAAATTTTACAAGAGTAAACTTTACGAAGGGTTAAATAATGGAAAAGATGTTGAATATATTGAAAACCAGATTGATGAAAAATATATAAACAAAGTATTTTGTAAAAGCAGTGAGTCAATGACAGAAATACCTGACAAAAGCGTCCACTTAATGGTTACTTCACCCCCTTATAATGTTGGCAAAGAATATGATGAAGATTTATCTTTAAAAGAATATAGAGAATTATTGAAAAGAGTATTCAAAGAAACATACAGGACTTTAGTCCCCGGCGGGAGAGCCTGTATCAATATTGCCAATTTAGGCAGAAAACCATATTTGCCACTTCATAGTTATATTATTGAAGATATGCATGATATTGGTTTTATGATGAGAGGTGAAATACTTTGGGATAAAGGTACCAGTGTAAGTCCTTCAACTGCATGGGGAAGTTATCTAAAGGCAAATAATCCGGTATTACGAGACATCCACGAATATATTCTCGTATTCTGTAAAGATTCATTTGCTCATTCAAATCCAAATAGTAGAAAAAGTACTATTTCAAAAGAAGAATTTTTAGAATTTACTAAAAGTGTCTGGAAATTTCCGGCAGAGCGAGCCACAAAAGTAGGACATCCAGCGCCTTTCCCAGTTGAATTACCTTATCGTTTAATTCAGCTTTATACATTTGAAAGTGAAGTTGTGCTCGACCCCTTTGCGGGAAGCGGTTCTGCTTGCATTGCGGCATTAAAAACCAATAGAAAATATGTGGTTTATGATATTAATAAAAAGTACTGCGATCTAGCAGAACAAAGGGTAAAACAGTTTTTACAGCCCTCTGTGCCAATATGAAGTGAGACAGTCGCTTAGCGGAAATTAAACACTAAAATTTGAGGGCGGCTAGTGATAATTAAAAAAGAACAGAGACTGGAAAAATAGTTATATTTTCAACAACGTGAACTAATGATCCATTATAAAAAATAGCTCCTCGTTCGATTTCAGGATGAAGTTCCATGAAAGATTTCATTTTTCGAATCATTCGCGCTGTCACTTCATTTGTCATTTTTATTTCGAGAGGAACAATTCCAAAATCTCCTTTTAAAATGAGATCAATTTCCGCCCCATCCGCCGTCCGCCAATAATAAGGTTGATACGAAATGAGCCTGGCTTTTAAAATATTTAAAATTTGTGACACAATGATGTTTTCAAATAGGTAACCTTTATCAATATCAGGATTGAGTGAGCCGCAAAGCGCTGAATCTACCATAATATATTTCGGGCTTTTGATTAGACGTCTTTTCGATGATTTGGAATAAATGGGAATTTCCTGACACAGTTGGGCGGTCATCGCGATTTTGAGATAGTGTTGTGCGGAATAATGATGAATATTAAGCGTTTTAGCAATAGTCGCGAGAGGAAGAATTTGGGAGGGATAAGAAAAAAGGAGATTCATAAAATCCTGCCATTTCACAAAATCTGTTCTGGGATAGGCATCGACCACATCCTGCAACACATAAGTGGCAATATATTGTTTTAGCCATTCCCCGGCATAGATATCATCGTTTGAAAGATAAGGCTCTGGAAAAAGGCTGCGATGGAGAGCCGATGATATTATTTTTTTCTCATCTGCAAAAATTCCTTCACAAGATTCCCGTTCCAACAACCATCGGAAAAAGGGAGGATTTTCATTCTGCGAAAGTTCCGATAAAAGAAAAGGACTGCCGTGATAAATGACTGCCCGCCCTGCCAAACTTTCCCTGATTCTGGAATGAAGACGATAATTCGATGATGAGGCAAACCAAAGGCGCCCTTTATCGTTGGGAAACCTATCGGAGAGAACCTTCATGGCTTCGAAAATCTCTGGAAGGCGAGTTGCTTCATCAAGGATTACACGTTTCCCTTTTTTAAATTCTTTCATGAGCCATGAAACGGGATCTTGAGATACATCCCGCCTTAGCTTTGGATCGTCAAACGAAAAGTAAATACCCTGATCTTTTAAAAAAGTTGTCTTCCCAATTTGCCGGGGGCCCGCAAGACACAAAAGTCTCCACCGCTGCGAAATAGCCGGTAACTGCTTTTTCCAATAAATCCTCTCTACCATATACCCATATTATTACATCAAAATATAAAAATAAAGCTTTTTTTATATATTTAAGTGAAATTTAAGGCTGTTTGGCTTCCTCACGAGAATCTATAAAGAGCCATTAGGGTCCCGAGTTCCCCTGGCCCCCCCCAAGACCATTTCCAAACCGATCGGAGGCTGCTTTTCCGAGGATGGTAACGTCGCTATTTCTAGCGGCAATATTTGCTGTCACCGAACTCCCCCCAAAAATCAGATAGACTGCCCCTGCATCAGTCCCTCCGCCATCGTCATTATAGAGCGCTGTCATGGCGACATCAGGAAAACCATCATTATTAACATCACCCAATCCAGTAACCCTAAGTCCCATTCCATCGCCATTCGCTTGTCCTGTAACGGTCACATCACTGTTTCCCATCGGAATCTGAGATGGCAGAGAGGGGCCTCCGTATATAATATAAGTCGTCCCCTCACTGTTCACTGTGGCAGTATCATCGGCGCCGGAAATAATATCGAAAAAACCATCGTCGTTTACATCTCCTGCGCCTGAGTGCAAACTGCGACCCAATCGATCATCGACCGCGGTGTTTCCCACAATAGTCACATTAGGACCCTCTGTTGCCATGGAAATTGTAGTAGCGCTTCCAAAGAGTCTCCCATAAATGAGGTATACGGCGCCGGCATCCGTTCCTCCCACATTGTCATCATTAAAAGCTCCCGTTCCAAAATCAACGAATCCATCGCCATTGACATCTCCAAGGCCGGACAGAGCTCTTCCGAAGCTGCTGATCGCTGAGCCTCCCAAAAGGGTCACATCAGCGCCTGCGCCATCGGTTCGAATAGTCGCTGAAAGAGAAGAACCTCCAAAAAGGACGTATAAAGCCCCCCCACTTGACGCACCATTATCACCATTGCCATAGGCTCCAATGATGACATCATCGAAGCCATCGCTATTCACATCTCCGGCCGAAGAAACGGCGTCTCCAAGAGCATCTGAGGCTGCCTTGCCAAGAACGGTAACATCGGTATCGGCAGTTGCCGCGATATTGATCGTACCAGAAAAGGCAGTCCCCCCCCCATAAAGGATATAGGCAGCTCCGGCATTGTTTGCCCCAGGGCCGTCATTATTTAGAGGCGCTCCGACAACGAGGTCGTCAAAACCATCGCCATTGACATCTCCAGCGCCGTTAGTCCCATTTCTCCCCCCCAAATTATCGCTCGCTGCTTTGCCAAGAATCGTCGCATCAACGCCGCCGCCATCTAACCGATAGTCTGAAGATAAACTCGGATGGCCATAAAGGATATATGCGGCTCCACCATCGGTAGCGCCATCATCATTGCCAGGCGCTCCCATTACGATATCGAAAAAACCGTCTGAATTCAGATCACCAGCGCTTGTTGCGCCCACCCCCAAATAATTGGTCGCTGCTTTTCCAAGGATGGTAACGTTCACACCCGCGCCATTTAACGCGTAAGATAATGAAAAACTCCCACTGCCATAGAGAAGATAGACGGCTCCCGCGGCATTGGCGATATCATCGTTTAGATCTGCGCCAGCCAGAATGTCAGAAATCCCATCGCCGTTAAAATCAGAGCCGATCGATTTTGCAGGGGAATCAACGAGCGGGGCAACCAGATCCGAATGACGCGATACAAGGGGGAAAGAAAAGAAAAAAAGAAAACCGAAGAGAGTGAAAACCAAATATAGTTTATCTCTCACTTTAATATTGGCACAATGTCTCGCTCGAATTAGATTCTTACTTCCCACTAAAAGAAAAACATATTTTTCAACCTAAGTAAATTGAAATAAAAGCTACTGCGGAGGGAAAAGGAAACTGCTATAATGAATCACTGCCATGACATCAAAACCTACGGAAGAACAACTTAAAAAAAGCCTTGAACTTTTGGGGCATTACAGGCTGCTCTTCAAAAATCATCCACGCAAAAAATACTTTGTTCCACTGGCTGAGATTTATCGTTCGCTTGAATGCTTTGATGAAGCGATCCAGGTCTTAAAAGAAGGACTTAAATATCATCCTGAATATATCATCGCGCGCGCGCTGCTCGCTCAAACGTATTTCCAAATGGGGTATTTTGCGCAGGCCAATCATGAAGCCCGCAAAGCCATTGAATCAGACCTTGAAAATATTTTGGCTCTTAAAATATATATTCAAAGCTGTTCTAAACTGGGCCTGACCCCTCAATCGACTTTCCTTCAAACGCCGATAGGCGCGATCGAAGATTTTGAATTAAAACCACTTACCCCCAAAAACGACAAAAAAGAAGTGATTGACGCCTTGAACCGACTCCTTATAAAGATCGATCAAAACAGGGGGCAAAAAAAGGGGGAGCTTTGTCAACCGTTCTGATTGTCCACGGTCCAAATATGAATCTGCTAGGTCGCAGGGAACCCTCTTTTTATGGGAAGGTAAGTCTCCGTCAGCTGAACAACCATTTGGAAGACATTGGAAAAAACCTCGAGATCAAAACCCTTTTTTATCAGTCGAACGTAGAAGGAAATCTCGTGACAAAAATCCAGAAAATGGCTGAAAAAATTGATGGTCTTCTGATCAATCCAGCCGCCTATACGCATACGAGCGTTGCTATACGGGATGTCCTGATCGCCATCGATATTCCAACTGTGGAAATTCATTGCACAAACATTTACAAACGGGAGCCTTTTCGCAAACACTCTCTTATATCGGATATTGTAAATGGCCAGGTTGTCGGCTTTGGCCTTGAAAGTTATACACTGGGATTAGAGGCGCTCTCACGGCTCATTCACAAAAATGGGCGAAAAAACAGGCGCAAAAAGGGGAAACCGCGTTGAACGCTTTTATTCAGGAACAATTTAAGAAAAAAAAGGCGGAGGCTTTCTTGATTTCAAATCTCCAAAATGTCCATTATCTATCCGGATTTACGGGCTCAACCGCAATGCTTTTGATGACCTCTAATGAAAATTTCTTTTTTTCTGACTTCAGATACATGACCCAGGCCAGAGAACAGGTCAAGGGTTTCAAAATCGTTGAGGTCGCCAGAAATTCCGCTCAGTCTATTGCATCTCAACTTAAAAAATTAAAATTAAAAAAATTAATCTTTGAAGCAGGTTCACTGACCGTATCTCAATATGAATATTTTCGCAAAGGCCTCGACTTCGTCAAATTAATTCCAATGCATGAGGATTCCGCTTATATCCGGATGGTAAAACAAGCGTCTGATATTGCCAAAATTAAAAAGGCGATTCATGTCAACAAGCTCGCTTTTGATAAAACTTTGCCCCAAATCAGACCCGGCATGTCCGAAACGGGGCTCGCCTTCGAACTCGAAACCCAAATCCGGATGAATGGCGGAGAAAAACTGTCGTTTGACACCATCGTTGCTTCGGGACCGCGGGGAGCGCTCCCCCATGGGAGAGCCAGCTCAAAAGTTATGAAACGGGGGGAGCTCGTTACCATCGATTTTGGCACTATTGTCGATGGCTACTGTTCTGATGAAACCTGCACCATAGGACTTGGGAAGCTCGACGAAGAGCAAAAGAAAATTTATACGATCGTTAAAGATGCGCACGATCTTGCAATGGAGAAAATCCGGCCTGGGAAAAAAGGGAAAGAAATTGATTGTATTGCCCGGGATTATATTTCAAAAAAGGGTTATGGAAAATATTTTGGACATAGCCTTGGACATGGAATCGGCATGGCTGTTCATGAACGCCCGATGATCAGTCATGTCAGTGAAGACATTTTAGATCAGGGAATGGTTTTTTCGATTGAACCCGGAATCTACATCCCCAACTGGGGGGGGGTTCGAATCGAGGATTTGGTAGAGTGCACAAGGAGTGGAGGCAAACTGCTTTCTGAAGTTGATAAAAGCTTGACAATTCTTGATGTATAAATGAAATGCGGGAAGATCCCTATAACCTTTTAAATGAAGCGGCTGTTTCCCTTAAGAAAAAAAACTTTGAAAAAGCGGCGCTTCTCTATCATGAACTCGGTGATTATTTCTCGAAAAAAGGTTTTTACGATAAAGCCGTTGTCTCCTATCAGAAATCCCTTGCTTTGGTTCATAATCCTGATCTCTATCTCCTGATCGCAAATATTTATGAAACGCTTCATCAAAGCTTTGCGGCTTTGGAGATGCTCAATCAGGCATTGGAAAACCTGAGACAAAAAGAACCGACACATCCCCTTGTTTCTGTCATTCAACAAAAAATAGCAAAAAAAATTGCTCTCCCGGAGACTGAGGAGGCGCGATGGGAAAATATGATGAGGGACGCCAAACTCCTTCTTGAAGAAAATCTTTTTTCTGACGCAAAAAAAATATATGAAAAAATTCTTTTGGAAAACCCTGGTCATGCTGAAGTAAAATTACGGCTTTCTGAAACGAAAGAAAAAGAGGCTGCCTTTCTGGGAAAACGGGAAGAGACCAATGTCTACGATTTGATCCAGTCCCTGGAAAAAGACCTGGGACTCCTGGAAGAACCCCCGGCGGAAAAACTTGTGCAAACCAAAACATCGCTTCAATCCCTCCCGCGGGAAACCATTTATGACCTGGCTGTCGGCTACAAGGAAATGGGATTTTATTCCAAATCGATCGATCATCTGCGACAGGCATTAAATACCCTTCAAGCCCAAAAAAACCTCTCCAGCGCCGATGTTTCATTTAAGGTTAACTGCGTTGTCTTGCTTGCCATCTGCCAGCTTGAGGAAAAACGTTTTTCTGATGCCATTTCTATCCTCGTAAAAACTCTTAAAGACCATGAAGAACAACTTCAAAAAATTCCCAAAGAATATCGGCTGACATTATTATATATTTTGGCGGAATCATTCGAAAGGAGTGGTGATATGAGATCTGCTCTCTTTAGTCTCAGGCGCATCGAGAGAGAAGACCGGAAATATAGAGACATCGATGACCGGATTAGAAAAATCAGATCGAAGATCGCTTCATAAATGATGAAGATCCGAAAGTGGATAATTCTCACTATGGCTCTTTTATTTTTTACGGGCCTTTTTTATATTTCAAAGCCCCCAGTTTCAAATCTTTTATTAAAACCCTATCTTGAGAAAACGTTTTCTAAAGCTCTGGGCATAAAAATCAAGATTAAACACGTCGATTTTTCGGTTGCGGAGCGGTCTCTTGATATTTACGAAGTTACTTCCCCTTCTCTTCTTATGATTCCTGAAATTCATTCAACCATTGAACTTTGGCAGCTTTTTTTGGGGCGGCCGATATTAAAGAATGCGAGGATTTTAAAGATCAAGCTAAAGAGCCGTTTTCTGGAATTAGCCTCTGAGGAATTAAACTTCGAAATGACCCCGAAAAAAAAGGGATTTCTTGGCACTGTCACTTTAAAAAAAGTATCATTCAAAGATAAAATCCTGTCGCGGACGACCTTTTCTGTTGCCTATGAGAAGGGGATCATCCAGATAGACAAACTGACTTTGCAAAGCCCGTTTGGACCCCTTGCCATCAGGGCGTCTTTCCCGTTGTCAAACAAAGCGCAAATTCATCAGGCAAGATTTTTTATCAATGATATCCCGTTTGTCTTCCAAAAAGAGGGGCAAAAAGAGGGGCAAAAAGAGGGACTCGAGGATCAGAACCACTTCCGGATTTATTCAAATAGTATTGTTTTAGAAAAAATTTTCCGCCTCCCTTTTCAGATATCAGGAGGGGGATCGTGGAATTCTGATATCTATCTCCAAAGCAGCGGCATCGACTGTACCTCCCATATTCAGTTCGAAGGGGTTTCTGTGGGCCCTCTTTCCCTTGGAACCATGAAAGGAATAATGAAATGGGCTGTCATCCTGAGCCCGAAGGGCGAAGGATCTCCATTAGAAATTTCTTCTGAATTTACTTTCAAAGGTTCACCCTTTCCCACAGAAGGAAAATTCGCAGCCTCTCTAAATCTGGCGCCCAAAAAAATATCGGGCAGCGGATTTTTATCGCTTAAAGACTTTGTTGTAAAAAAGGAAAGATTTGCCTCCCTTTTGCTTCCTTTCACATTAACTTCCAATGGTATTCACTTTCCAAACATTGATTTACATAAAAAGAAAGGACACCTTTATATTCAGGGCTCTATTTTCCGGGACAACTCGCTAAACATAAAAATCCGTTCTCAAGAACTGGCGGCGGAGGAGTTTGACACCCTTCCTACCTTTTACCGGGGACCGGCCCAGGTGGATGCCAGCATTTATGGAAAAATTCATAACCCATCCGCCGACCTATACTTAACCATTCAGGAGTTGTGGCTTGAAAAAAGGGAAAATGGTTTATCGTATATTAAGGGAAGCCTGAGAGATAAAAAAATTTCCCTAGAGGCAAATCTATTGGGGGGGGGCTGGGTACAGACTGCCGGGATCCAGTGGAAGAAAGACTTTCCATATGAATCCAGGCTGCGGCTTTCCAAATTTAATTTTGTGCCATACGTCCCCTTTTTTAGAAAGGAAGTATTTAAATTAAAAGGCTTATTAACAGGAACCGTTCTGATGTCCGGATTTTTCTCTCGGATGGGGCATCGGCTTTCGGGATCATCGCTATCAGCTGATTTCTCAGAAGTCCGGTTTTCCAGATCCGAATACGAAATTTACAACTCAACCCCTATTAAGGTGCAATTAAATCAGGGCATGTGGGAACTCAAGCCCGTCCGGTTTACTGGCGCCCATACAGCGCTGATGTTGGAAGGGTCCCTGTCGCGGAATGGAAATCTCAATCTTGTCGTGGAGGGTGATCTCAATAATGAAATTCTTGCTCTCATGGTTCCATTTTTTGAAAAAAGCGGCGGCAAAGCGAAAGTTTCCTGGCGTGTCGGCGGGTCACTCAAAACTCCCGTCTTTTTTGGGAACTACTTTCTTTCGGATGGAGTCATTAAAACATCCTGGTTTCCCCATACCGTGGAACAGTTAAACGCAAATATTACATTTAGCAAAAATAAAATTTCAATCCATAAACTAAATGGGGAATTGGGGGGGGGCAAAATCGGCGTGAGCGGCGACATTCTTTTAAAATCCCCCGGCAGCCCCCAAATCGATATTCAGGCTGACATCTCCGATGCTCAAATTCAATACCCATCCTGGTTGTCGAGCCGGGTGTCTGGCGCTCTTTATTTAAAAGGCATTGAAAAACCTTATGCGCTGGGGGGGAATTTGGTTCTTTCAGAAGTTCTCTATAAAGAAAACATTGATTGGGAGTCTGAAATTCTCAACTTTAAAAGAAAGCCTTATTTTCCAAAATCTCTGGAAATACGCAAACCCACGCTGCGGTATCATGTTTCTATTCTGGCGCCTAAAAATGTTTTTGTTAAAAACAACCTGGCTGATCTCGAGGCTGGCATGGATCTTTTGCTGCGCGGCACTAATGATCAGATGATCCTGATCGGCAAAATGGAACTTATTTCAGGAACAGCTCTCTTTAAAGAAACCACATTCAAACTTAATTCCATGCATGTTATTTTTGACAACCCCGTGGAAATAGATCCAAAATTTTCAATCCTCTCTGAAACAGCCGTGCAGGAACATAAAATTTCTCTTGGGATAGAAGGAACCCTTTCGAAATATAACATCCGCCTCTCCTCCCAGCCCCCGCTTTCGGAAAGCGACATTGTTTCATTGCTCACGTTCGGCGCGTTACGCTCCGAAATTGAAAAGCAGGAATCTCTGGATGTCACATCGCTTGAATTGGGTTCCCTTTTCTTTGGCGGGGTTCAAAAGGCGGTTGAATCTGCCGCAAGAAAGTCGTTGGGCCTTAAATTCAGGCTCAGCCCTTCCTACTCCGACACGAAACATGCCACTGTTCCAAGACTTCTCATTGGCAAGACCCTTACCAAAAACATCGATGCAACATTTAGCTCCATGTTTGATAAAAGCTCTGTTTTTTCCGAAAAGGAACTTAATTTAAAATACAATCTCCATAAAAATCTCTCTTTTTTGGGGTTTTTTGAAGACCGAAGCGAAGAGGAAGTACAAGATAACGCAAGCTTCGGCCTTGATTTCAGAGTACAATTCGAATTCAAATGACAGTCGCAAGCCATTTGTTGAATCATGTTCGCGCATTCTTGATTGTATTTTTTTCCTTTATTCCCTCCTTCATATTGGCATCTGAATTCGAAAATAAAATCATTTCCGACATAAAAATCATCGCCCCTCCCGAAGCAGAGATGTCTGAAATAAGAACCCAACTCATGTCTTTAAAAGGGAAGCCCCTTTCATCCAAAAAAACAAACGATTTAATAAAATCCCTTTATCTGACTGAAAGATTTCATGATATTGCGGTTCACATTGCCGAAGCCGGTCAAGAAAAAATTCAGCTTTCTTTTAGGTTTGAACTGGCAAGACGAATTGAGACCCTTCAGTTTAGCGGAAATCATCTGTTCTCAGATGTCGCGCTCCTTAGAAGCATTAACTCTGCCGAAAACAGTCTCCTTAATGAAAATACCCTTCTTGCGGACAGGTCTGCGCTGGAAGAGATCTATCGCGAAGCGGGTTATTTCAATACAAAGATTCGTGTTCACTTTTTTGGGCCCGTAAAACCGCATCTGGTTCAGCTTTCTTATGAAATTGAAGAGGGCGCCCCAGCCATTGTTGAAGAATTCCGTGTTGATTCCGAAGGAAAACCCAAATCCCCAAAATCCAAAGACCTGCAACCTCTTTTTTCGACAGAAAAAGAGGATATTTACAGGCCGCGGCAGTTCAGGGATGAAATTTTAAATTTAAAGAAATATTTTCTGGAGCATCGATATCTCTCCGCGCAAATTCTGCCGGAAATAACAACATTTAATAACGATAAATCACTGGTGAAGATCTATCTAAAAACTATCCCCGGCCCGCAATTTTTTTTCGAATTTGAAGGAAATACCGAATTCTCGGAGCATGAATTGCTCTCTCCATTAAGAGCTTTTGAGGCAGCGGCGCCGCGTGTAACCGTTGATGACATCCTAAAACACATTGTTCTTCTCTATAAACAGCAAGGATTCTATCATGTACAGGCTTCTTACCAGTCTTATTTGGACGCAGGCAGAAACAGACGCCTCATTCATTTTAAACTTGACACATTTGAACCCGTAACCATAGCAAAGATTCTCATTCAGGGAAATCGTCATTTCGATGAGGCCTTTTATCTCGACTTCATCCATGAAAATGGCCCGGAACTGCTTTTAAAAAGCCGCTTTTACGAAAATGACTTTGAAATCGTGTCGCGACTTCTGACAGATCATCTGAAAACAAAGGGGTTTTTGTTTCCCAAAGTATCTCTTCGATCTTTAAATTGGACCTCTAAAAAAACGTCTGTGTCCCCGGAACTCCAGATTGAAGAAGGGCCGCAAACCCGGATTTCCGAAATTCAAATCTCCGGAAATCAGTTCTTTAGTCATTCAGACATTCTAAATCGCATGCAGCTCCCTCTTGACACGCCCCTCAATCTGTTTCAACTGGAGCTGGGTCTTAAAAACCTGGCGGATCTTTATTCGGAACATGGTTTTTTAAAGTTTGTCATAAAAAATTCAGGGTCAGAACAGATGATCCGTTATTCAAAAGATTTTACTTCGGCAATTCTCAAGCTGGACTTACAAGAAGGACCCCAGACAAAAATCGGCAATTTAATTTTTAGAGGCGCCTTACGAACCCGAAACCGCGTCATTGAAAGAGAACTTTTTTTCAAAAAGGGGGACATCTGGAATCCAAAAAATATCCAAAAATCAGAAAATCAGCTCTTAAGGCTTGGTCTGTTTAGCAGCGTAAAAATGACTCCAATCGGAGGGGAGTTCAAGGAAGGAAAGACGGATGTTCTTATCGAAACACTCGAAAGACTCCCTGGGCTGACCGAATTTGGCGGCGGACTTGCAAATGACGACGGTTTTAGAGGTTTTGCGGGGGTGGCCTATAGAAATGTTGGCGGATGGAATCGCGTCATTTCGTTGCGCACAGAAATAAACAGACCTGTGCATGAATTCAAATTCCTGGAGAGAGAAATTCAGGTCGGTTTTTCAGAACCATACCTCGGCGGCCTCCCTCTGGTGGCCAGACTCAACCTTTCACATCGAAAAGAAGGAACGCTCCCCTCTGATAAACGCTCTACGGAAGCCAAAATCAGCCTCGACAAACGGTTTTTTGATTTTATAAGAGCAACCCTGCAATATAGTTATGATTTCAGGCATGTTTTCAGAGCTGTCAATCCTGCAGATGTTCAGAAGGCGGTTGCCGCATCTGTCGGACCAATTATAAATTTTGATTTCAGGGACGACTCCTTTAACCCCTCAAAAGGATCTCTTCATTCGCTTTCCTCATTTATCTATCTTCCCGAAATTGGGAGCAACGAAAATGTCGATTTAATTCGCACCAAATATGTAACCAGCTGGTACTTTACCCCCTGGTCGTGGTTAACGCTTGCTCTCTTTGGCGGCGCTGGCTATGCGCGCTCTTTTTCTGACATTCATCCCATTCCCGTAGATTTCAGATTCTTCCTGGGTGGTCGCGCTACGATTCGTGGCTTCCAGGAAGATGAAATTGGTTCCGATACAAAAGATAAACAGATCTTTGAGAATTCATTTATCAATTATAAAGCTGAATTTCGCGTGCCGATCATCAGAGATTTTGGCGTTGCCCTTTTCTTCGATGGCGGAAATGTTTTCTTTGATGATATCGACCAACCTGAATCTGCCGCCAGCGATTTTAAACACTCATTCGGTCCAGGACTTCGTTATACCACTCCCATCGGCCCGGTTAGCCTCGATTACGGTTTTAGAATTTCAAAAAAAGACAGCAAAACTTATTTTGTCGAACCCGGTCGTCTCCATTTTTCAATTGGGATTTTTTGATTTAAAAACCCCAATTGCCATTTTTCATTTCGGGTGATAGAAGCGGAATGATGCGTTGTAATCTTATAATTTCCTTCATTTTCTTCCTTATGCTGCTGGACCCATCCCTTGCCCGCGCCAAAATTATCGACCGCATTGTTGCAATCGTAAATGACGAGATTATCACCCTTTCTGATTTCGAAGATTTTAAGAAGAATGCCGGCCCCGGCGTTCCGGAAAAAAGATTGGTTGATCTTCTGATTGAAGATCGCTTAACCAAACAGATTACAAAAAAACTCAATCTTACCCCAACTGCCGAAGAGGTTACCAAACGAATTAATACCATCTTATCCCAGGAAGGATTGACCCAGAAAGATCTTAAAGAATTTCTAAGGCAGCGGGGGATCAGTTATTCCCAGTATCGAAAGAACATTGAACAAAGCATAGAGCAGGAACGTCTTCTTGAAAGAGAGATACGCTCCGCGATCTCTATTAAAGAAGAAGACATCCGCGCCTATTATTATCAGGAAATAAAACGAAAAGGGGGAGAGAAAAGCTATCATATCAGACAGCTCTTCTTTCCGAGAGGGACCAAAGAAGACAGAGAAAAAAAATTAGCGGTGGCCAAAAAGATCTTTGAAGAACATCAAAAAGGAATCCCTTTTGAAAAACTTGTCCAAAAATATTCAGAGGATGAAACTGAAAAAGAAAACCTGGGGGATCTCGGCTTTGTTTCTGAAAAAGATTTAATTCCAGAGTTGCGGAAAGCAGCTAAACGACTCCGTCTCAATGAATTGAGTCGTCCGATCGAAACAGCCGCGGGTATTCATTT
This sequence comes from uncultured bacterium, assembly GCA_964392415.1. GTDB lineage: Bacteria > Bdellovibrionota > JACOXK01 > 2-02-FULL-40-11 > 2-02-FULL-40-11 > CAYJMQ01. Next base: position 34,490 of record CAYMPL010000008.1, read on the forward strand.
AATCGAACTTCTGAAAGTACAAAAAGAAGAGGAAGAGTCGTATCAGGACGCAAAAGATTCCATTTACCGGACCCTCTATGAGAAGGAATTCAAAAGGATTTTAAAAAATTGGGTTAAGTCGAAAAAAGAAGGAGCTTATATCAAAATTCTTTGGAGAGGCCGCAAGTCATTTTCCCCATTTTCCACATTTTCTAAAGAAAAATGAGATGCGTGATCTACCTCTGATAGGCATCACCCAGGGCGACCCCTCTGGGATTGGGCTGGAAATAGCAGCAAAGGCTCTTTCAGAGCCTTTGCTATACCAATACTGCCTTCCCATCATCTTTGGAGAGAAAAAATACTTCAAAAATCTGAAGAAAGATATTCCAGTTCTATTTCCAGACCATCCCTATGAAAATAGCTCCTATGCGGCTTTAGAGCTCGCCACACAGTTCTGTCTTCAGAGAAAACTAGGGGCAATGGTCACCCTGCCTGTCAACAAAAATCAAATCAGCACGGATGAAGGGATAAAATTCCTCGGGCATACAGATTACTTAAAAGAAAAATGTGAGCGCTTTTATAAAAAGCGCTTTTACGAAACGATGTTTTTCGTTGGGAAAAAAGCAGGGGGAAAAAAAGAAAAAATTGCCCTGGTCACAACGCATATCCCCCTTAGAAAGGTATCGACGGAACTGTCTGCAGACAAAGTGAAACATACCATCCTCAATGTTCATAACAGCCTTCTTCACACCTTTGGTGTTCAGAATCCCAGGATTGCCTTGTTAGGACTGAATCCACATGCGGGTGATGGCGGCCTTTTGGGAGAAGAAGAAAAAAGGGTTCTCCTTCCAGCCATTCGATGGGCAAGAAAACATAAATTCGATCTTCACGGTCCTTTTCCTGCTGATAGTTTCTTTGCGACCCGCTGGAATAAATTCGATGCCACCGTTGCCCTATACCATGATCAGGGGCTCATCCCTTTTAAGCAGAGAAATTTTCTCCATGCTGTAAATGTCACATTGGGCCTGCCGATTATTCGGACCTCTGTCGATCATGGTGTCGCCTATGATATTGCGGGCAGTGGAAAGGCAGATCCGTCTGCTCTTTTCGCGGCCATTGAGCTTGCCGCGCAACTTTCCAAAAAGGGCTCCTGTTTACCAAAAGGAAGGAAAATATGACGGGGATGATCAATCCAAATATCTACCGAGAATATGACATCCGTGGACTTGCGGATATCGATTTTTCGACCGATTTTGCAAGGCTTCTTGGAGAAGCCATTGGCTCTTTGCTTCGTGAACAAGGGGAAACAACACTCGCTGTGGGACGAGACTGCCGCCTGACCTCTGAAAAATACACAAAAGCGCTGATCCATGGGCTGCGAAGGCGCGGCATTCATGTCATTTCTCTTGGAATATGTCCAACACCCCTCATGTATTTTTCCTTATTCGATTCTGGTTTCGAAAATGGGGTGGAAGTTACAGGGAGCCACAATCCCGGTGATTATAATGGTTTTAAAATCTGTATTCAGAGAAAGTCTCTGTATGGCGCCCAGATTCAGGACTTAAGAAAACGAATTGAAAACAAACCGCTTGAAAAAATGGGTTCTTTTGGAACTGTTTCGCTTTTTAATATTATTACTCCATATATTCAGTTCATTGAAAAACAAATTTCCTGCCATCGCCCCTTAAAAATCGTCGTCGATGCGGGCAATGGAACCGCTGGTCCCATTGCGCCAATGATATTTCGAAAATTGGGCTGCGATGTCGTTGAACTCTTTTGCGGTATGGATGGAAGATTTCCGAATCACTTTCCAGATCCGACTGTCCCTGAAAATCTTAAAGCGCTTGTTCAGAAAGTGCGGGAAGAAAAAGCAGATCTTGGACTTGCCTTTGATGGAGATGCGGACAGACTGGGTGTTGTCGCGCCTAACGGTGAAATTCTATGGGGGGATGAGCTGATGATTCTCTATTCCAGAGAAATTCTAAAACATCATCCGGGGGGGGCGATCATTGCGGAAGTGAAATGTTCGCGAAGACTTTTCTCTGACATCGAAAAACAAGGCGGAAAACCGATTATGTGGAAAACGGGACATTCGCTCATTAAAGCCAAGATGCTGGAGTCACAAGCGCTTCTTGCGGGAGAAATGAGCGGCCATCTCTTTTTCGCGGATCGTTATTATGGATATGATGACGCCATCTATGCCGCCTGCAGACTGATTGAAATTGTTTCAAATTCTCACAGTTTATCTATCAGCGATCTTCTTTCGGATGTCCCTAAAACCTTTGCAACCCCTGAAATTCGCATCGATTGCCCGGATGAAAAAAAATTCCAGATGGTTGCAAAAGCAAAAGAATATTTTCGATCCCAACTTCCCATTATAGATGTCGATGGTGTCCGCATTGAATTTCCGGATGGATGGGCGCTGATACGCGCCTCAAACACACAACCTGTGTTGGTCTTGAGATTTGAGGCTTCTTCAGAACCAAGGCTTAAGGCCATCAGAGCCTTTGTTGAAGAGTCTCTCAATAAATTATGAGTCATTCATACATTGTCGTCAAAGGTGCCAAAGAGCACAACCTGAAAAACATTCATTTTAAAATCCCACGGGATAAATTTGTCGTTATCACGGGGGTCAGTGGATCAGGAAAATCATCGATTGCCTTTGACACTCTCTATGCGGAAGGGCAGAGACGATACGTAGAATCCCTTTCCTCTTATGCGCGCCAATTTTTAGATCAGATGAAAAAGCCAGATGTAGAAGCCATTGAAGGTCTTTCAGCAACGATTGCCATTGAACAGGCGAGCATTTCACGAAATCCAAGGTCGACGGTAGGAACCATTACTGAAATCTACGACTATTTGCGCCTTCTCTTTGCGCGCGTGGGACACCCTCATTGTTACCAATGCCAAAAACAGATCTCTTCACAATCCGCGCCGAAAATTGTAGAAAGCATTTTACGGCTTCCCATCGGAGAAAAAATAAGCATTCTTGCTCCTATCGTGCGCGGACGAAAGGGGGAGTATCAAAAAGAGCTCTACGATCTGAGACAAGGCGGTTTCGTAAGGGTAAAAGCGGATGGGGAAATCTATGATCTCTCAGAAACGATCTCTCTCGACAAAAATAAAAAGCATCATATCGATGTCTATATAGACAGGCTTGTCTTAAAAGAAGGAATTGAATCGCGGCTTTCTTCCTCTGTGGAAGCCGCACTTCAACTTTCAGATCGTCTGGTAAAAATTGAACGCGCAAACGGCGAAGAAAAACTTTTCAGCGCTCAATTCGCCTGTGTCGACTGCGAACTCAGTTTTCCAGAACTAGAGCCTAGGCTCTTTTCATTTAATAGCCCCATCGGGGCGTGCCCGAAATGCCTCGGGGTTGGCCTCGCATCCCCATTTCAGCCATGGAAAGAGGCCACAGAAGAAACCATCGATGCCTATCAAGAAGAGCCTGATGAAGTGAAAATTTTCATTGAAGAAACACCCTGCCCCGCTTGCGGGGGGAAAAGGCTAAAACCAGAGGCTCTGGCGGTACGCATTCAAGCTCGATCGATATCAGACATTTGCAGTCTCCCCCTGACTGAGGCTGACCATTTTTTTCGTTCCATTAATTTCTCAACAAGAGAAAAAGCAATTGCTGAAAAAATTCTAAAAGAGATCACAGAAAGATTAACATTTTTAATCAACGTCGGCGTTGGTTACTTAACACTCGATCGTCGTTCTTCCACTGTTTCAGGGGGCGAAGGAAGAAGAATCCGCCTCGCCGCTCAAATCGGCTCTCCACTCGTCGGCGTACTCTACATTCTTGACGAGCCAAGCATCGGATTGCATCCGCGAGACAATGCAAAACTGGTCGACTCTTTAAAGTCTTTGAGAGACAGAGGAAACACCGTTCTTGTGGTTGAACATGATGCCGAAACCATTCTAAGCGCCGATCACATCATCGATATGGGGCCTGGCGCAGGGGCGGCGGGTGGAAATATCGTCGCCCAGGGAACGCTCGAGCAGATCCTTAAAAATGAAGATTCTCTGACAGCCGCCTACCTCAGTCATAAAAATAAAATAGCCGTCCCCAAAGAACGCAAGATGCCGGGTGATAAATTTCTGGAAATAATCGGCGCGACAGAAAACAATCTCAAAAACATTTCCGTAAAAATTCCGCTCGGCCTGTTTACATGCATTACCGGTGTTTCGGGATCCGGAAAAAGTTCTCTCATTATAGATACGCTCTACCCGGCTCTTCTGAACCATCTTCATCGTTTGAACCATCAGGTTGGAAACTATGAAAACCTGGTCGGCGTCGAACAGATCGATCAGGT
>CAYMPL010000009.1:0-37916 GCA_964392415.1 uncultured bacterium
GGCGCATTGACCGAAATATAGGCATTGTGTAGTATGGCTTCCGTATGCAAAAGAAAAGCCCTACCTTTGAAAGACTGGAAAAAACCCTGGGATATCAGTTTAAAGACCAGAATCTGCTTACAGAATCTCTGATTCATAAATCTTATTCATACGAAAACTTAGCCTCAAAGCTCAAACACAATGAGCGGCTTGAGTTTCTCGGTGACGCTGTTTTGGAACTGGTGGTAAGCGATCTTCTGATGGAGCATTTCCCGCAGGCTGCGGAAGGGGAGCTCTCACGCCTGCGCGCCTCGATTGTGAATGAGACCCAACTCGCGACCGTTGCCTCGAAGCTTGAACTCGGCAAATTGATCTACCTTGGAAAAGGGGAAGAGCAGACAAAGGGGAGGACCAAAAATTCGATTTTGGCGAATACCTATGAGGCCGTTTTAGCCGCTATTTATATGGATGGGGGGTATGACAAGGTCTATGCCGTTGTTCAGGATCAATTTCTTCCATTAATTGCAGAGGCAAAAAAAACAGGTTTTGATCGCGATTATAAAACAAGGCTTCAGGAAGAGATGCAAAATCGCTATAAAAAAATTCCCCGCTATCAGGTAAAGGAGGAGGCTGGCCCTGACCATAATAAGACCTTTCGCGTAGAGGTCAGTATCAAGGGACGATTTCTGGCATTGGGTTCCGGTAAAAGCAAAAAAGAAGCGGAGCAGGATGCCGCAAGGGGAGCCCTCCAGGTTCTCAAAGAAGAAGACCGGTTTTAACCAGATGACAGCCGATGTGTCTATGATTGCCATTATAGGCCGACCGAATGTCGGCAAATCGACACTCTTTAATAAATTAGCGCGCAAGAATAAAGCGATTGTCGCAAAGGAAAGCGGTGTCACGCGAGACTACCAGATAGAGAGCGTCTATTGGCGCGATTGCTCATTTAAAATTGTCGATACCAGCGGGTTTGAATTGGAAAAATCTGAGCTTAGGCAAAGCATTTCGAAACAATATGAACGACTGCTCAATAGATCGGATGGATTTCTTTTTGTATGTGATGGACAGTCGGAAATCACAGAGCTCGATTATGAATTGCTTCAGAAAGTCCGAAAACAGAATAAGCCGATACTCCCGATTGTGAATAAAATTGATACCAATCACTTCAGACAGTCTGAGGGGGAATTTTACCGGTTCTTCGGTGGACGTTTTGAAAAGATTGCAGCAGAAAGAGGGGTGGGTCTTAACCACCTGCTCAAACGGTGTGAAGAGACATTTACGCTAACTCAGGAAAATAAGCTACCCGAATCGCAGACGATTCGGGCAGCGATTATGGGCCGCCCCAATGTCGGGAAATCAACACTCATGAATCAGCTTTTATCTGAAGAACGTGTCATTGTAAGTCCCACTCCCGGGACCACGCGCGATTCTGTTGATTCCATGATTAAAATAAATGGACAAAACTTTCTTTTTATCGATACGGCCGGACTCAGAAAGAAGAAAAAGATTGAGCAAACAGTTGAGATTCTTTCAGTGAAAAAAGCGATTGAATCTCTCGAACGGGCCGACATTGCGCTCCTGGTCATCGATGGCACAGAAGGTTTCAGCGATCAAGATTTAAAAATAACCGATCTTGCCTGGAAGCGCGGGGTTGCGATTATTCTTCTGATCAATAAATGGGATCTTCTCCCCCTGGAAAAAAGGAGCAATACCTTTTGGGAAAGACTTTTGGCGCAAAAATTTAGCGCGTTTCATAAACTTCCGGTTCTCTTTATTTCCGCGAAAGAATCGAGAAATATTCCAAAAATTTATGAGCTCTTGACAGCCGTCAAGTCTTCTTATGAAAAGGTGATTGACCGGGAAGAACTGAAAGAGCAGTTCAGTCAGTGGGTTTTAAAAAAAGGGGTTTCCATCAAGAAGGGGAGAAGACGGAAATTTGTAAAATTTTTTGATATTGTTCAGAAGGACCATGCTCCGCCGGTGTTTGAGGTGAAGGCGACTGAGGCTGATATTCCCGTCGAGTATGACCGGTATCTTAAAAATAGACTGCGGGAAGCGTATTCCCTCTGGGGAATACCGATCAGGTTTGTCTACAAGAAGGTTTGAAAGAAAGTGTGGGAATATATCTCCCCACACACTTATATTTAAAAGCTATAGGTAAGATTCACCACAAAACTGATCGCATCGCCATTGAGCTGCGTGCCGCGATTGGTGCGATCGTCCTCATCCTGAAAGAAGATAAGCTGGTAAGAGGGTTTCACCCCCAGATAAAGCTGTCGTTCTTTGAGTGGAATTTCAAAGCCCCCGCCAAATTCAATGCCAGGGCCCTCGTCAGTTGTCTGGGCCGGGACATCGCTTCGCGATTTTGTCCGGATGAATTGCCCGCCGCCCATAAAGAGGTAAGGATTGGCGAATGTCAGCGCGCGCGAAAACTCGTCTGAAGTGAAATAGAACTTTCCTCGTCCCAAAATGTCAAGAAGCATCGCGGTTCCTTTTCTTCCATCAATCAGAAATTGATGCCAGCTGTTATTGACGGTAAATTCGATCGCAAAACTTCGCGTAAAAAAATAGGCGATAAAGCCGCCGACACTTAATCCGGTTCCAAAAAGGTTTCCCAGTCCCCCCGTGAAGCTTCGTCCCCCGACATGCAGTCCGATATCGACAAAACGGGATTCATAGAAAAAAAGCTCATCCTCGGCTTCTTGTTTTAAATCGTAGCCATAGGCAGAAGCATCTTCAAAAAGATCTGGGGCTTGACCGAATACAGACGGACTAAAAAAGAAAATAAAGACAACAAAAAAAATCCAAACCACTTTGGATTTTTTCATTATTTTTATCATAACAGAGTAAGAATCAATTGACAATAAAAGAAAACTTTTCTATAAGACTAACATATTGATATGTCAGATGAATTTAGTCGAAAGCTTTTAAAAAGACCGGATGTCGTTCTTGCCTCTCTCAGAAAAGGGTATCAATGGGGACAGGAGAATATCAAGGTTGTCTTAAGTGTCTGTCTGTTATTTTTGGGACTGATTGCCGCCGGAATTGCCATCGATCAGTGGAAAAAGTCGAGAGAGGAGGTCTCGCTTTCGGCATTTTATACCGCTGAATCAAAACCAGACACAAAGGTTTTCGAAGAAATGTTCCGGAAATATCCAAAATCGAAGGGGGCGCTTCTTGCCTATTTTAAAGTGGGTGAATTGAACGCGGCGGAGAAGAAATGGAAGGAGGCGATTCACGCTTATGAATCGGCGTTAAGATTGAGCAAGGATCGCTTTTATAAATTGTTGGCATATTACAATCTGGGATATATGCATGAGATGGCAGGGGAGTGCGAAAAAGCAATTTCTTATTTCGGGGAAATTACCGATATTAAAAAAACGCGTATTTTGCTTTGGACATTTGGATCGCGCCCAAATGCCTTTTGGCTCTCATCCGCCTACTTTGGGATCGGCCGCTGTTATGAGAAACTATCTCGTTTTTCGGAGGCAAAAGAGACCTATCTGCGTGTAGCCGATGAATTTCCGGAGACCAGCTATGCCGACAAAGCCCGGGCATACGCCCGACTGGTTCGTCATTAAATGAAATATATTTTATTGCCATTTATTTTTTTCACCGCTTTTGGCTGCAGCCATTCACTTGGGCGATTCCCCAAAAATGAATCGGGCTGGATTCCCAAACAGCATTTCATTGCGCGTCTTTTTACCCCCTCCGATCTTACGGGGAGATTGAATAAACCTGAAGAGCGTTCATCCCCGCTCATTATAGGGGATACGATTTATCAAGGCTCTGTCCGCAACCACTTTTTTGCGTTGTCCAGAAAATCAGGAAAAATGATCTGGAAGAAATTCATCGAGGGAGGGGTAGAGTCGAACCCCCAATATTTCGATGGAAAAATTTATGTTGGCGCAAATGATGGACATTTTTACTGTCTTGACGCCAAATCCGGAAAAACAATCTGGCGTTATAACACAGAAACTGAAATTCTTTCGCGTCCTCTCATTAAAGGGGGAATTGTCTATTTTTTAACCGTTAAAAACGGCCTCTATGCGTTAAAATCAGATACGGGGAAATGGCTTTGGTACTACAACAAAGGATACAGCCAAAAAATATCGGTCAGGGGGACATCGTCGCCTGTCTTTGAAGATGGTAAAATCTACGCAGGATTTTCAGATGGAGGCATTGCCGTCCTCAACGCCTTTGACGGCGCTGTCATTTGGTCCAAAAAACTGACACAAGGGGATAAGTTTGTAGATATCGATGTCACACCGATTGTTTCAGAAAGAAGGATTTTTGTCGCAACGTCAGATGGCTTTGTCTATGCTTTAAACAGTATCGATGGGGGAATTCGATGGAAAAGAAAGTTTTCAGGCGCCAATGCGCTGGCAAACGATAATTCCCGCATCTACTTTTCGACGCACGAAGATGTGATTGCATTGGACCAGGATGACGGCGAAGAGGTTTGGAGATTCCGTTTTAAGGAAGGGGCAACGACCGATTTTCTCCTCATTGAAGATCAGCTCATTTTTGGAACGCCGAGCAGTTATGTCTACTCCCTTGCGACTGACAATGGAGAGCCGATTTGGCGCTATACGACAGATTCCGGTCTGTTTGCACAGCCTGCTTTTGCCCCGGAATCTAATGGGCGTCTCTATCTTTTTACGAGATTGGCTTCCTTACATGCCATAGATCCGTTCTACCTCCTGCCAGAGACAGAATGAAGCGCAATAGGAAGGGGAGGGAATGCCCCCTTCTATTCTCCATAGCAGCTTAGAACGTCAGATAAGGGTTATTATGTAAAGTATTAGGCTCATTCGTCCGGCTAAGGAATACAAAGCGTATAATGAAAGTGTAAGTGTTGCTTTTTTTGTTTGCCGTAACTATGATGATAAAACATTAAAAAATCATTAAAAGAGGGACATGGATATGGATTCAAAATTTAAGATGTTTTCACCCAATATCCCGGAAGGGACCCCGGTCGTCGCGTTGACCGATGAAGCAGTTCATAAAATTAAGGAGCTCTCGGAGAAGCTCCCGGAAGCGAAGGGAAAATACCTGAGGGCATATGTTCAAGGGGGGGGCTGTTCGGGATACACGTATGGATTTAAATTCGACGATAAAAGAGCAAACGACAATATCGTAGAATGTGGGGGGGCGACGCTTTTAATCGATCCCCAAAGCGCTGAGCTTCTTGTTGGATCTACGGTCGATTATAGTATGGGGTTGACAGGAGCCGGTTTTATTATCAAAAATCCCAACGCCACGGGGAGCTGTGGATGCGGAAGTTCGTTTAGCGTTTAAGTCCCCTCTCAGTCATGCTGAGCCCAAAGGGCGAAGCATCTCCAGACACTACAAACAAGCGTTAGTGAGTATCTGTGTTTGAAAGCTTGAAAGCGATCAGATGGAAAGCGCTGCTTGGTTCTCGACCCTAAATTCCTTGGATGAAAAATAAGAATAACGGATATATGCCAGGGCAATGACAGAATTGTATTTTGGAGAATAACAGGAACTTGTGACATATCCCGCGTCTTCCCCTTCCTTTGTTAAAATTCTGATACCGGCGTCAGGTAAGCGGTTACCGCTCAGCTTGAGAAGAGAGAGTTTCTTATTTACATGCCCCCTGTGTTCCAGCCGTGCTATCGTTTCTTGGCCTATATAACAGCCTTTATTGAAATCGAGAGCGCTGTATAGATCTGCCTCTTGGGGAATGGTTTCAGAAATGATATCGACTCCGTAGAGCGGAGTTTTCGACTCAATCCGGAGGATTTCTTGGGTTTCTTCTGAAATGGGATCTGGCCATTCTTTTTTCAAATTTAAAAGGGTTTTCTCTTCCCCCCAAATTTCAAATCCGTCCAAGCCCCAGTATTTTTTACGAATAATCGACAGAGGATGTTCCTCGCGCATCATTTCCACGAACTGAAGCTCATCCATTGGAATTTTCAACGAAGATTTTGTAAGCAGAGATTCTGCTTCCGGTCCGATCACCGCTACCCCGTTCCACAGCAAAGGTTCTTCGATCTGGACAGCTTCGATAATGATATAGCGTTTTAGAATATCTCTGATTTTATCTGTCAGGCTTTTACTGCAAGCGATTATAAAAAAATCGCCTGCCGCATAACAATAGAGATCTGCCAGCATCTTCCCCTTTTTATCGCAGAGACAATTATACGAGCCAAAACCGCCTTTTAAATCCTTGATATTATTTGTAAGAATACGATTAATAAAATCACGAGCATCCTGTCCACTTATTTTAAAGCATTGCTTGGAGAGATCAAAGATGCCTGCGTGTTTTATTGCCTGGAAATATTCGTTGTTTATATCCATATCCACTCACTAGCATACATGCCTGGCATTTTGTGACAAATTTAGTTATACTTTTGAAACCAGATGCGAACTCATCCCTGGATGATCTACGATGGCCAATGCGGATTTTGTCGCCTTTGGATTGAGCGTTGGAAGAAGATAACAGGTGATGCGGTTGCATACGCGCCATTTCAGGATGTTTCAGATCAGTTCCCCACCATTCCTGAAGATCAATTTAAATCTTCCGTGCAGTTTGTCGAAACGGATGGAACTATTTATAGCGGGGCTGCGGCTGTCTTTAAATCGCTCTCTTATGCCCGTAGAAGAAAATGGATGTTTTGGTGTTATAAAAATATTCCAGGGGCTTCGTTTGTAACAGAATCGATTTACCAATTCATTGCAAATCATCGACCGCTTTTTTCGAAATTGACGACGCTCTTTTGGGGAAAAACAGTTGAGCCTCCGACCTATCTTTTTTCAAGCTGGCTGTTTATTAAAGCCCTTGCCATTATCTATGGAATTGCTTTTTTCTCACTCTGGATTCAGATCCGGGGGCTTATCGGCACAGATGGGATACTCCCCATTGAATCTTTCTTAAAGGCGATCAAAGGCCACGTCGGATCCTCGGCCTACTTTTGGTTCCCGACACTTGCATGGCTCAGCCCGACCAACTTCTTTCTCGATTTTCTATCGATGGGGGGCGTTATTCTTTCGATCATTCTTTTTTTAGGATTTACGCCGACGATTGCCCTATGGCTTCTGTGGGTGTTTTATCTTTCTTTAACGGTAGCTGGCAGCGAATTCATGCAGTTTCAGTGGGATGCCCTCCTCCTTGAAACAGGCTTTCTTTCCATTTTCTTATTTCATTCTCAAATCAGATCCCGCTGGAAACAGTTTGTGATGCCATCGCATCTGATTCATTTTCTTCTCCGCTGGCTTCTTTTCAGGCTCGTCTTTAGTTCAGGGGTGGTAAAGCTGATCAGTGGTGATCCCGCATGGCATTCGTTCACAGCGCTGAACTATCATTATGAAACACAGCCACTCCCCACCCCGATTGCCTGGTATGTTCATCAGCTTCCCGAATGGTTTGACAAAGTCTCCTGTGGTTTTATGTTCGCATCCGAACTGTTTGTTCCGTTTTTGATCTTTTTTCCAAGAAGGTTCAAATTCTTTGCTTTTGCCCTCCTCATGTTTTTCCAGATAACGATCGCCCTCACCGGTAACTACACTCATTTCAACTGGCTTACGATTGCCCTTTCTTTTTTGCTTTTGGATGACAGTTATTTTACACGGTGGGTCTTTCATAACTGGCATAGCCGGCAAAGAGAGCCGAAAAAAATTCCGACCTCTTTCTTAAGACAATCTTTGATTTCAGTCATTGCCCTTTTTGTTCTGATTGTTTCAGGCACGTTTATGATTGCCAATCTTTCAAGGCTTCACGACCTCCCCTCCCCGCTTAAAAAAATAATGGCTGTCGCACAGACATTCCATTTTGTGAATAGCTATGGACTTTTTGCCGTCATGACGACAGAACGAAATGAAATCGTTCTTGAAGGGAGCTATGACAATAAAAACTGGTTTGCTTATGAATTTAAATACAAACCGGGGGAACTTAAACGCCGGCCTCCTTTTGTGGCTCCTCACCAGCCGCGCCTAGATTGGCAGATGTGGTTTTTGCCGCTTCAGGATTTTCAGCGGTCGTTTTGGTTTCAAAATTTCCTCATGCGCCTTTATCAGGGGGCTCCTGATGTCATCGCCCTTCTTGAAAAAAATCCATTTGAAGGAAAACCGCCTAAATATTTACGCATCCAATTCTACGAATATCATTTTACCGATTTCGCAGCCAAAAAGAGTCATGGCGCCTGGTGGCGGCGTACCTTGAAAGCAACCCTCCTCTACGCTCGGGATGACAGATCGAAATAAATTATTTTTTATTGGAGAGAGGATAGGGCTGTGCTACAACACTCTGCGTGATAAGGGCGTTGTTTCGAACACTCTTGCTTCTTTTTTTATCGATTCCAAATGTGATTGCTTCACAGACACTTGAAGCGGAGACGACTGCGCTGGCCTATGCCTCCCCCCATCTCAATAATCAACTGGAATCCCGTTACCATCTCTATTTTTCACGTCGATCGGATCCCTTGGCGGATCCCTTGGCGCAACTGCAGTATGGGCTTTCCTTGGATCTCTGGGGTCTGATTCCTCAAGACATATCGGATTGGGTTGACGTTCGGGAAGCCTTTGCAGGTTTAAATTTTAAAAATTTAAACCTGCAAATCGGAAGGATTCTTCCTGACTGGGCAAAACAGGATATCGACAGCCCGCTCCAGAAAATGTTTCCGAAATTCACAATAGATCCGCTCACTCATATCACAGATGGAATCGTTGGAATTTATAGTCACTATCAACATTCTCTATTGAACATCGAATTCCTTTATTCTCCCCTCTTCCTCCCCAACAGGGGTGGGGTTCGGTTCGAAAAAGGGCCGGATCAGCGCTTGGGTTCCATTTCCCGCTGGCTGCCGCCGCTCTTTAATGAAGTAAAAGTAGGAGACGGCGTCATCCCGCTCGACTACGCGCTTCATCTCCCAGCGGTTAAAGACATCCTATTGAGAGAAAGTGGATTTATCCGATTTTCTTTACAAACCAAAGCCATACAGCTCACGCTGGTGGGAGCTGATTTTTTCGATCCCACGCCAACGCTCAGCTATGACGCAAAGCTCCACATCAGAGATGAATCTTTGCTCCAGGCGATGGTTCATCTCTACCCTGAATTTTCCCGGGAGCAGATGCTTGGCTTTCAGTCGAAAACGATATGGAAAAATATTGAACTTTTTAACGATGGGGCCTATTTTAATCGGGAATCGATATTTAAAAATAGGACCGGAATTCGGATTCGAACAGACCATCGCTTTCTCTCTGAATGGGTGGCTGCCGCTTTGTTTTCAAAGCATTTAAAGGATACGACGAATGCCCCCTCCCCTATTCCAGACCGCCCGGAAGAAACTCTATTTTCAAAAATCAGTCTTAATCTCTGGTCGGCGTCCCAATTTTCTTTCTCGTATGAAACAGATTTTTCCATGAAACAGAAAATTTTAAGGGGAAGTCTTTCTTTGGGGCCTTTCGCTCAGATGCAATTTGGAATCGGCTTTGATATCCTCTCTGGCGAAGACCACACCTACTGGGGGTTATTTCGTGGTAACGATCGGATATGGCTGAAAGGAAGCTATGTTTTTTAAATATCTTTTTCTAAGCCTTATTTTTATCGGCGGGTGCGGCTGGGTTGGAGAAGAACCTCCCGCTTCGCCTCGGTTCGTTACTATCGGGGACAACTCAAATGGTTCCTCCTCCCCTTCCTGCCAGATCGATCTTGATACCCTTAAAAATCACTTTGAAGCAGGGGTATTGGCTGAAGAGGAAACCATTCGGGCAACGGCGTGCGCCATGTCGACCTTTCGAGAAGCAGATCGGCATATTGAACCGAGGGAAAAAGGGGTTTTAACCCGAAAAGAAATTGAGATTCTTCTCAATTCTAAAATTCTTGGAAACCCCGAAAAATTTCATCTTTGGATCGATCGCCTCTTTTCGTGCCGAGATCTTCTTTTGGGTGATCAGGAGAATACCATCCGTTTTTCTGAGATTGAAGAAATTCTAAAAAGGGTCCAGAGGGGATCTCAGAAAATTGGCGAACTCTCGCAGACCTTTTTTTCGTATAAACAAGCTGATAAAAAAGAAGAGAGCTACTGGAATTTTCGAAAAAAAATTTTTAGCGACTACGTTGACATCTTTCGAATGATGCTTGAGAACGATAGCGGGGTGATCGATCATGATCTTCCAAAAACGCTCCTTCTCAGACAATATCAGCTTTGGGAAGGGCTTGAAGACGAGGTCGGATCGCACTACATTCGGGCTGCGTATCTCGCCAATCGTATGCTTTTTGGAGAGAGCGAAGAGAATATTGCCGCTCATGGGATGTCCGAATTCTTAACTTATCTGGAATCGGTCTACCATCTCGTCACTCAAATCAACCGGCATCTGGAGAAAGAGATCTGGACATCCAGAGATTCTCTGGGTTTCCTTCAGTCCTATCAACATCTTTTTAAAGTATTGCTGAAGGCATTTTTTGATAAAAACATTTCAGAAATAAAACGTGAGGAGCTCACGACACTCCTCGAACTTCTTCATGCGCATAGCGGCGGGAAGGCTCACACATTTGTGACGGCAGTCTTTGAATTTAAAATGCAATTATTTGGAGGAAATCTTCAAGTTTCGGGTCGCGATGAAATGAAAGAGCTTCTTAAAATTTTTGATGACAGTATCGACATGTATGAAAAGGCGACCTCCCTTTTCACAGAAGAAATTGGCGCAATCGAAAAAGAAGAAATAGCGGCATGGATGAAGGCTCATGATAGAAATCTCTCTCCCGAGACAAGGAAAAAATTCCAGTATATGATTTCTGATTTCACAAAGACGCTCTATCTTTGGACAACCCCTTTTGAGAAAACCGAAGTCATTCGAAAGCACCCCTTTATCCTCACGCAGACAACCTTTGTGCCGATCGATCGTATCATTTCGGCCTATGATAAAAATCAAGATGAAAAGCTCTCCATGGCTTCGCTGGATCGTCATTCCTATCCTGAAATCGGGGATATAGAGCTCACATCATTTCTGACAACCATCCAAAAATTTCTGAAAGGACTCGACCTGCTCACCGAAGGGGATAAAAAAGAGGATCCCCATCGAAGAATTTGGACCAACCCGCTTGATTTGGACACCATGACCCTTGGGAAAGTTCTTGGGCTTCTTTCAGACCAACTGCTTTATAACAGCAATGGCGACAATGCGCTCGATCGTTATGAAATTATTGAAGCAACGAGCTTTATTCTTGAAAACAGTCGGGCTGTAACCTGGTTTTATTGGGATCCTCAAGTTCTCCTCTTCCACCATCAGTTCCCAGGCTCAAAAGAGGTCGGACTGCTCAGAAAAAAACTTGTGGAGTCGCTCAAATCGGTTCCAACGCTTCAGTGGTATTTTCCAGTGGCGATGAAAGTCATGTCAGAAAAAGAGATAATGCAATACATTGAAACGATCCTTCAGCCTATTGGAAGGAATCACCCGGAAATTATTTCTGTGAAAGAGCTGTCAATCATCTTTATCATTGTGCGACTCATCGAACATCTTTTTCTTCGCTTTGACCATAATCAGGATGGCGCTTTAAACAAAAGTGAGATCCGAATGATGTATAGACACTTTGAACCGATTATTGAAAAATTAGTCGATGAATATAACCGTCAACCAGGCGCTTTTGGAAACATTCCGATTTTTGGCGCGATGGGAAAATTCTTATCCATTTTATTCAATCATTTTTTGATGCCATTGGTGGATAAAAAGATCATCTACAGAAGGGTTTTTGAATATTCCCTCTCCTATGGAAAACTCCCGGAATTTGGCGGCGATCTTCTCTTTTCATCTTCAAAAATCGGGTCTGACCGCCTTAAAGTTGCAAGTCTCATCGCACATGTCATGAAGAAGTATGTGAAGTAGCAGCGATTTCTTGCAATTCTTCGTCAACATCTGATACACTTTCATCGTAAGGTTCTTTCTAGTCAGATCTTATGAAAACGGCCCATGGAAAATGGTGGGAAACTGTTTTCTTTTATTGCCTTATCTCTATTTTTCTATCCCCTTTTGCTTTAGACGCTGCCATTGATTTTTATCACAGAGCGGATATCCAAAAGAGGATGATGAATCGCGAGATTATCAGTGTGGTAAGCGCCCTTACGCATCCTGAAAAAGAAAATTTAAAAATACTCTCTGTCAAAGCCGGCGGAATACTTCACCGGGTTTCGCTGGAACAGGTCACAAAATTTATGACCGATTACGAATCTTTGGAGAAGATCGCGCCCAAATATATAAAAGCCTCCGCGTTAAAAAAGACAAAGTCAGGGGGAAAGTACATTCATATAAAATCAGCATTAAAAACAGCGTTGATCGATTATGAAGTTGAGAGTCTGATGAAAATCCATGAGGAAAAACGGGATGATCGCACGCTTATCCATTTTGAGGTTGTCCCTGCAAATTCCCTTGGATTAAAATTTGAAAACGAACGGTTTGTTGGATTTAAAGGAACCATGACGGTTCAAAAAATAAGACACACCAAAGAAGATTCATTACTTGCCGTTTTCCAGGGTAAGATGGAAACAGAAAATATTTCAAGCGTTCTCCCCACCTTTATGCTTCGATTCGCAATGGAGGTTGCCCTGCAAAAGGTAGGAATGCTCTTTCGAAACTATATAGAGAATCTGAATGCGGCTATCATACCAGGACGGAGAGTGACATAAGCAGTGTTATAATTTGACTGCAAACAGCCCACTGGGCTGTTTGCTCATTGGATTCGGCATTTTTCGCTTTGCTCAAAATGCCTCGGGAGAGAATCGAACTCTCATGGAGTTGCCCCCACACGATTTTGAGTCGTGCGCGTCTACCGGTTCCGCCACCGAGGCAAATCGCAAGCCATTTGCGTCAGCAAATGGCGCGCAGTCCTGTCATCCTTCGCCCCTTGGGCGAAGGATCTCAATACCTCTTTGATTAACTTTCCTTTAAAAGTTTGACAAGCAATTCTTATCATTTATAAGATCCTTGCCCATGGCCCCGTAGCTCAAAATGGATAGAGCAGAGGTTTCCTAAACCTTTGGTTGGACGTTCGAATCGTCTCGGGGCCATATTCATTAGACCTTATATTTTTTCGGAAGATGACCAAGAGAGCGTGGTCTATCGATCCTCCATGCTTATTCATAACTACCCGGGAATTCTTAAAAAATGTGGATTTAGAATTTCTGGGACAGAACTTCTAAAAACGGGGCATTCACACGATGATTATAGAATCCTAAGCTTTACAGCCATCCATCAGAGATTTCTTCCCTGACAGAGTGTGGATTATTATTTGAATGGAAAAACCACCATTTTCTTTAAATAGATCAGCGGTTCCTTCTCCACTTGCGCCCTTTTAAAAACAGGGAGTGTCGCAGCAATATTGCCGCGATGCCTTTCCCAGATTTTCTCAAATAACGAAAGATCTCCATAATACTGCCCCAGACCGGCAAAAACCGCGTTATTGAAACGGATATTCTCAAAAACATCATAATCATGCGTTTTAAAAGACGGTTTTAATTTTAAAAAATCATTTTTAAGGGCTTCGAATTCGCGTTCTCTTTTTTGAATTTTTTCATTTTCTGACAACGGTCCGTTATAAAAATTTTGAAGCCGGGATTTCGCTTTCTCAATATAGCCGGAAAAAAGAAGATCATCATATTCGGCATGAAGGCTTGCCAGATGCTGTTTCGAATTTTTTCCGTATTTTTGAACCATAAATTCAATCGATCCTTTATTCCCGATGAAGGTTGCGACCCCTTCATTGAAGAAGGTGTCGCCGCTTTTATAAATCGTTACATGGGTCAGTTCATGGATGATGAGGTTCGCCAACTGATCTTCCCGAAAAGAGAGCATTGATGAAAAAATAGGATCATTAAACCACCCCAGCGTGCTATAGGCGGAAACAGATCGAAGATAGGTATCATACCCTTTTTCCTCATATTCTCTTTTTGTTTCAAACGCATATTCTTTATCGAAAAAACCGAGATAGCCAATATGCCCGATAAATGGGAACCACCAGGTATGCGGTTCAAGCCGGTCTTTGGGACAGACCACAAGATTGTAGGCTACCGCGTCACGTCTTAATTTTGAGAGGTCGACATACTCGAGATAGGAACCATCCAGAGACAGCTTCAGCACATTTGAAGAAAAATCTCGGATTTCTAAGATAAGCTGTAATTTCTCCTGTTCGGCTGACGAGAGCTCCCCCCTTTTGATCACGACAGAAATCGGCTCCGCTTTGTTCATAATCGCCATCTGTCCTTTTGCGACATGTGCCAGATAAGAAAAGGAACAGCCTGAACAGGAAATAAGGATGCCAAACAAAAAAAACCTCTTCATCCCTCCTCTCCCTCAAACAACCGAAACCAACGGTAGGAATATAAAACAAAAGAAATCGCGACGAACAGGGCTGCGCCCCAAAGAAGACATACGACCCACAGCGCAAAAAAGGAATAATACCTGTGAAGACAAAGAAAAAAGAGGAGACTGAGCGAAAGCCCCGCAGAGAGTTTTCCAAAACTTTTGGCCGGAACAATCCCTTCTCTTCCACACCAGACCAAAGCAATCAAACCGGAAAGCAATGAAAAATCCCGATAGAAAAGCATCAGAAGGTACCACATCGGAACGAGTCCCTGAGTCGCAAAATAGGTTGTTGCGGAGATAACGAGAAGTTTATCCGCAAAGGGATCTAAAAACATCCCCAATTTTGTGATCTCACCATAAGTTCTTGCCAAATGGCCATCCAGCAAATCTGAAATCGCAGAAATCACAAGAATCGCCGCTGAGATAAGATAATATTGATGAATCAGGGCATAAATCAAAACAGGAATGAATAGCAAACGAGACATTGAGACGCAGTTCGCCCAGGTTTTCACAATAATTTCAATTCCAATCCCTTTTTCTCATCATATAATAGCTGAAATTTTGGAATATTCCCTGATTCCCCTGGTTCGGTGACCAGACGGGTACGAATCTCATCCCATCCAGCCGGCGTTTCAATCAAAAACTCAACCTCCCCCCGTTTCTGATAAATTTCAACCAACCTCTTGAGATTCGGTATTCGTCTTTGCAGCAGATCGCGAATCGCCAGATAATCTTTCGCGCGAGAGACATTGGAAATCCTGATTTTCTTTGCCGAAAATTCAAGCTGAATAATCCCTTCCTTGAGAACGGCCTTTTCAAGTTCGTGAAGTTTGAGCGTTGCTTTCACCATGATCCGATATTCTTTCTCATCACAAACAGCAGATTTCAGTTTTCGAAAATTAAGAATGAATACCCTCGGCTTCTCCAAAATTTTTCTTTCAACAAGCGAAGCAACTTCAGCCCGCCGGGAAGCCGGCACCCGCTCTTTTATCGCCTGCTCTAAGATTCTCCTGAAAGCAGACTGAAGCGCGGCCTGAGACGCAAGATGAAGCTGTCCCTCTGTAACCGGAGAAAAAGAGACCAGCGAAAGTTCCACAAGCCGCTGCTCAGCCGATATCGCTTTCCGGATTTCAGCGCCTAACGTGTCGTCACTCTTTACATCTTTATCTTTTAAGGCGCAGAGGTCCCCAGTTTGGGCATGAGCGACAGCGGTAAAAAGAAAGAAGATAAATGACATGAATTTATTCAAAGCGAATGACCTCCCTTCCCAAAAAATTCTCAATGTCGGCAATCAATGATTCTGTGGGCGCAACACGAATGGTCTCTTTAAGACCCAAAAGCATCTGGATTTCATGTGACGGTTTTTTAACATTGAGCTCCAATATGACGGGACAGGCGCCGGGATGCCTGCTTAAAATAAATTTTAGTTGATGCAGTTTTTCTGAATGAAAAACCTCATCGGGCAGTCGGATACAAACACGTGAAATCCGCGTCTCGCTTACCCGGGATATCCATTCAATATCTGATGCAATGATCTTTGCGGTATCTTCCGAAAGCTCAACGGAACCCGTCACAAGGAGGGGTTCGTCTGATTTTAAGAGATCCGATATTTTGGAATAAAGATCCGAAAAGACAATGACATCGAGAGTCCCTTTCAAATCTTCAAACGTCACAAACGCCATCTTGTCGCCCCGTTTTGTTACCGTTTCACGCACCGAGCTGACAACCCCTCCCAGTCGAACCTCTCCCTTATGCTGGGCATTCATGATCGTTTGGGTATTGTGCGTCGCAAGCCGTTCGATCTGACGGAGACAATTCTTGAGCGGATGTCCTGAAAGATAGAGTCCCGTCGCTTCTTTTTCAAACCGCAGCTTTCGCCGCGAAGGCCAATCTTCGACATCTGGCGTTAAAAGATCTTTTTGGGGCTGTCCACCGATAATATGAGAGGGAGAAAACATATTGCATTGCCCCATTTCCCGGTCAGCCTGAACCGTCTGGGCCGCTTCGATCATCGCATCAAGCGATTCCATCAGCCGCGCGCGGTTCGGATGGACAGAATCGAAAGCCCCTGCCTTGATAAGACTTTCCACAACCTTTCGATTCACCTTTCGCAAATCGACATTTTCAAAAAAGTGAGCAAATGACCGAAACCTGCCAGCCTTTTTTCTTGCCTCAAGAATCGATTCAATCGCGATCGCTCCAACATTTTTAATCGCCCCCAAACCGAAACAAATTTTCCCATTCTCAACGGAGAATTCATATCGGCTTTCCTGAACATCCGGGGGAAAAATGTCAATACCGGACTCTTTCGCGTCATGAATATAGAGAGTCATTTTATCGGTATCTTCCAATTCTGTTGTCAAAAGCTCCGCCATAAATAAAACCCGATGATAAGTCTTAAAATACGCGGTTTGAAAAGCAATATAGGCATAAGCCGTCGCATGCGATTTGTTAAAGCCATATTCGGCAAATTTCGCCATGAGATCAAATATTTTCTCAGCCAGGCCGGAGTCAATTTTATTATCCATCGCTCCTTTCAAAAAACGTTCTTTCTGCCTTCCCATCTCTTTGGAATTCTTCTTCCCCATCGCTTTCCTGAGAATATCGGCTTCCCCCAGTGAATAACTCGCAAGAACATTGGCAATTTTCATGACTTGTTCCTGATAGAGAATGATGCCGTAGCTGTCCTGTAAAATATCTTTCAGCTGGGGAAACATATAATGAACAGGAATTCTGCCATGCCTCCGGTCAATAAAATCGTCGAGCCGATTCATCGGCCCCGGTCTAAAAAGCGCGTTTGCGGCAATAATATCTTCAAATCGCGCAGGCTTTAATTTCGTAAGGAGGTCTCTCATCCCCGAAGATTCAAACTGAAAGATGCCGATCGTATCCCCCCGTGAAAAAAGTTCATAAACCTTCCTGTCATGAAAATCGATCTGATCCAGATGAAAACTGGACCCCGCCTGGATTTTTTTGACAATACGATCAATCAGTGTCAACGTCTTGAGTCCTAAAAAGTCAAATTTGATGAGCCCGATTTTTTCGATATATTTCATATCGAAAGAGGTCACCACTTCATCGTCTTTCCCCCGGAAAATCGGCATGTACTCAATGAGCGGCCGGTTCGAAATCACAATCCCCGCGGCATGAATCGACGCATGTCTGTAGAGCCCTTCCAGCGCAAGGGCGGTATTGAGAAGCTGCTTCACGCGCTCATCTTTTTCATAAAGCAGTTTCAGCTTGGGCTCCTGCGCGATCGCCTCTTCCAGCGTAATGTTCAATACATTGGGGACAAGTTTTGCAATCTTGTCGACCTCTCCATAGGGAAATCCATAGACACGTCCCACATCGCGAATCGCGGCCTTCGCCTGCATTTTCCCAAACGTGATGATCTGGGCGACATTCTCTTTTCCATATTTTTCGGTCACATATTGAATCACCTCGTCCCTTCGATTCATGCAAAAATCGATATCCATATCCGGCAAACTCACCCGCTCCGGATTTAAAAAGCGCTCAAAAATGAGATTATGCGGAAGGGGATCGATATTTGTGATTTTTAGAGAAAAGGCAACCAGGGACCCTGCGGCAGAGCCCCTCCCAGGCCCAACGGGAATCCCCTGCTTCATGGCATAATTTACAAAATCTGCGACAATCAGAAAATAGCCCGCAAAGCCTGTCTTTGAAATAATATCGAGCTCGTGTCCCAGCCGCTCAAGATACCTGTCTTTGGAAATATGGGGATTTCTTTTCAAAAAATACTCTTCAAGCCCTTCTTCAGCTTTTTGTTTTAAAATGTTGTTAAGATTCTCTTTATTATGAAGTTCAAAATGGGGAAGATAAATCTTGCTTAATTCAAAATTGAGATCGCACATCCCGGCAATCTCGAGCGTCGATCTCACTGCCTGAGGGCAGTAAGAAAATTCCTCATGCATCGCTTCCGGCGATTTAAAATAGAATTCATCGCTGCCAAATTTCATTCGCGAATCATCTTTGAGGGTTTTTCCGGTCTGCACACAGAGCATGACCCCCTGATGAACCGCATCCCCCGCATTCAGGTAATGACAATCGTTCGTTCCAACGAGAGAGACATCAAAACGCGCGGCATAACGGATCAAAACGTCGTTGACCTTTTTTTGATCCGGAAGTTTATTTTCCTGAATTTCAAAATAGAAGCGATCGCGGAACGTATCTTTGTGCCAGTGAACGAGATCGATCGCTTTTTGTTCCTGTCCCTGTAAAATAGAACTTGCAATCTCGCCGCTCAAACAGCCCGAGAGCGCAATCAATCCTTCATTATATTTCGAGAGAATTTCTTTATCGATCCGGGGCTTGTAATAAAATCCCTCAAAATTGGCGAGGGTGATCAGTTTGCAAAGATTTTGATACCCCGTTTTATCGATACAAAGAAGGGTTAGATGATGAAACGGATCTTCAATATTGTTTTTTCCCTGGGGAAGCTGTCGACTTAAACGGGAGGAGGGCGCCATATACACTTCGCACCCGATAATCGGTTTAATCTTTTGCTTTTTTGCTTCCGAATAAAATTCCATCGCTCCAAAAAGATTCCCATGATCCGTCATGCCAACCGCGGGCATTTCAAACGCCTTCGCCTGCATCATCAAATCCGGAATTTTTATAATGCCATCGAGGAGACTATATTGTGTATGCAGATGCAAATGAACGAAGGATGCTGTCATGAAGCCTTAAACAGCCGAAAAATAGTTCATAGCGGAACCGGCTTTAAACCACTTAATCTGTTCTTCTGTCATCGAATGACAAAGTTTGATGCGTTCTCTTGTTTTATCATCAGAATGAAAAATTTCACCATCAACAAGCGATCCAGGAGCCAGCGATCGCAGACCCAAAAGAGAAATAAAATCCTGTGACCGGATTTTGTCGTAATTCCCGGGATCCATAAATGTCAGTGGCAAAATCCCCTGCTTCTTGAGATTTGTCTCATGTATGCGCGCAAAACTTTTCACGATAACCGCTTTGCATCCCAAATACCGGGGCGACATCGCCGCATGTTCCCGACTGCTCCCTTCCCCATAATTCTTATCCCCGATGACCACCCATCCCAAATGATGCGAATGATATTCACGCGCAATCCCCGAAAGGGGCTGATTGAGCTCTCTGTTATTGATATTTATCCCTGTTCCGACCTCGCTTGTAAAGGCATTTTGGACCCCCATAAATAGATTGTCACTGATTTTGTCGAGATGCCCGCGATATCTCAACCAGGGGCCGGCCGGTGAAATATGGTCTGTCGTACACTTGCCTTTGGCTTTTACCAACACCGGAAGCTCAATGAAATCTTTGCCATCCCATTTTTCAAACGATTTGAGGACCTGAAGCCTCTCACTTTTAGGTGGAATAACAATTTCAATCGGCTCGTCTGTTGGCGCAAAATAGTTGATCTCCAGTTCTGAAAATCCAAGCTTTGGAACCTCAACAGGCTGCGAAGGGATTTTAAAACGGAACTCCTTCCCGTCAGGGGCGCTGAGTGGATCTTTCAACGGATTAAACGTCAGTTTCGCGGAAAAACTCATGGCCATCACCAGCTCAGGACTTCCAATAAACGCAAGCGTCTCTGGATTGCCATCATTTCTTCTGGGAAAATTTCTATTATAAGAGGTCAAAATCGCGTTCGTATCCCCTTTTTTGATATCCTCCCTTTTCCATTGTCCAATGCAAGGGCCGCAGGCATTGGCAAGAACCAGCGCCCCCACCGCCTCCAGCTCCTCGACAAACCCATCCCGTTTAATCGTTTCAAAAACCATCTCGGATCCCGGCGTAATGAGCAGTTTTGTCTGCGCTTTTAAACCCGCTTTTTTGGCCTGCCTTGCCACATCGACCACTCTCGATAAATCCTCATACGATGAATTGGTGCAGCTCCCAATGAGGCAGGCTGAAAATTTTTCCGGATATTTTTTCTCAACGGCTTCTGCAGCCAGCGCCGATATCGGTCTCGCCACATCCGGTGAATGGGGGCCAACCACATGAGGTTCTAACTCTGATAAATTAATTTCAAAAATTTTTGAAAAGAATTTTTGAGGATTTTTTTCGACCTCCGGATCAGATGTTAAAAGTTCTTCTTTATATTTACTTGATAGATTAGCGATATCACTTCTATTTGTTGAATTAAGATATGTCTCAGAACGCGGGTCATACGGAAAGATGGAAGTGGTTGCCCCGAGCTCTGCCCCCATGTTGGTAATCGTCGCTTTCCCCGTGGCTGAAATGCTTTTCGTTCCCGGCCCAATATATTCAATGATGCAATTCGTCCCACCCTGTGTCGTCAAGAGCTCACAGACTTTTAAAATCACATCCTTGGGGGCAGCCCAGCCTGTAAGTGCGCCTGTCAATTTTACGCCAATTAAATTGGGATTTTTTAATTCAAAATAAGAGCCTGCCATCACTTCCGCCGCATCTGCCCCTCCCACGCCAATCGCAACCATAGTTAGACCCCCGGCATTGGGTGTGTGAGAATCGGTGCCGATAACAAGCCCCCCTGGAAATGCATATTTCTCCAAAAAAACCTGATGAATAATTCCGGAGCCCGGCCCCCAGAAACCGAGTCCATACTTCTGGCAGGCAGATTTTAGAAAATCGTAGACCTCTTTATTGGCCGTGAGCGCCGTCTCCAGATCTTTTTTCGCGCTCACATAGGCCTGAATTAAATGATCACAGTGCACCGTCGACTTTACAGCCACTTTTTTTCTCCCTGACTGCATGAACTGAAGCAGCGCCATCTGGGCTGTCGCATCCTGCATACAAACACGATCGATCCGAAGCTTGAGCGTACTCTCCCCCGCTTTCAGCTCCTGATCTTTTGGATCTTTTAAATGACCGAATAGAATTTTCTCAGCAAGCGTGAGCGGACGTTTTAAGCGCTTTCGAATGACCTCTAAATTTTTCTCTGTTCTCTGATAGGTCTGCCGTACCAACTCAAGCGTGGTTATAACAGGGTCGATGGCCATCTTTTTTTTGATAACAAAAATTATCGCGGGCTACAAGTGTTTATCGACCTTTCATCTTGACATCATTTATTTAACTTCGCTATAAATCGCTCCATGTCTCGTAACGTCGCACTCATTGGAATGGGCTATTCCCCCTTTCGTCCGCTGACACCGGATGTCTCATATAAAGAAATGATCTATGAGGCGGCGGTGAAAAGCTATCATGACGCAAATCTTAAGTCGCATCGGGATATCGATGGCTTCGTCACCTGCGCGGAAGATTTCCATGAAGGGACATCCATTTTTGATGAATACACACCGGATCAACTCGGCGCCGTCCAAAAACCGGTTCACACGATTTGCGGTGATACGCTGCATGGGTTGGCTGCGGCGGTATTAAAAATTAAAACGGGGCTGATGGATATTGTTGTTGTTGAGTCGCATTCAAAGGCATCAAACATAAAGACCTATGGCCATATCTTAAATTACGCAATCGATCCGATCCTCAATCGCCCTTTAAATCTTCACCCCTATTATATTGCGGGGCTTGAGATGCAATCGTATTTACATAGAACCAAAACAACTGAAAAACAGTGCGCGGCGGTTGTGGTTAAAAATAAGAGAAATGCGCTGAAAAATGATCTCTCTTCTTTCGGCGCGAAACTCACAGAACAAGAGGTTCTAAAATCCGATGAGATCGCAACACCCCTCAAAGAACTTGAAATTTCACCCCATGTCGATGGAGCCGCCGTTTTCGTATTGGCGGGAGATAGTGCCGCAAAAAAACTGAGTCGCAAGCCGGTTTGGATCCGCGGCATCGGCTGGAATTCCGACTCCCCTACCCTTGAAACCAGGAATTGGACGGAGTGTGGTTATGCAAAACGCGCCGCTCTGCAAGCCTATCGTCAGGCAAAGATTAAAAACCCAAAAAGAGAGATCGATCTTTTTGAAATAGACGACACGTTTGCTTACAAGGAACTTGAACATCTGGAAGCAATCGGCGTTTATAAACCAGGAACCGCGGGTCAGGCCTGTATCCGTGGAGAACTTAATCCTGAGGGAAAAACGCCGGTGAATGTCTCCGGCGGGTCTCTCGGTCTGGGGCACGCGTTGGATGCTTCGGGGGCTTTGAGGGTGATTGAAATGGTGAAACAGCTGAGGGGAGAAGCTGGAAAGAGACAGCTTAAAAGAGCAAGATCGGCGCTTGCGCTTTCGTGGCGCGGCATTCCGACTACCAGTGGGGTTGTCGCCATTTTTGGAGTCAGAGGTTAACGTGGGGAACAAGGTTGCCGTTGTCGGCGCTGGCATCACAAAATTTGTAAGACGCGCCAAAGAAACGCCCAAAGAGCTTGCGTTTGAGGCTGCGCGCGCAGCACTTGATTCGTGCGGCATGACATTGGATGATATCGACTGTGTGATTCACGGAACCGCCCCAGATGCTTTTGATGGCGTTCATATGAAGGGGGAATATCTCCTCGATGGAAGCGGGGGATGGAACAAACCGTATCTGCGTGGATATGTGGGGGGCGGAACCGGTGTATTTGCCCCCATCCAGGGATGGTATCACATCGCTTCAGGGCAATTCGAAACGGCTCTTGTCGTCTGTGAAGAAAAGATGTCGTCGTGTCAGCCCCACCCCCAAGGGGCATTTCTCACGATCTTTGACAACATGACAGAAAGACCGTTAAAGCCAAATCTCCTTTGGATTTTTGCGCTCGAAATGAATCGTTATATGCAAACGTATGGACTCACTGTCAGGGATATTGCGCCTGTTTCAGTGAAAAACAAAAGAAATGCGATGCAGCATCCGTCGGCTCAGCTTGCGGAGGAGGTAACGCTCGAGGATGTGGTCAACTCCGAAGTGCTGGCGTGGCCTGTTCACAGGCTCATGGTTTCACCGACGAGTGACGGAGCTTGCGCTGTGATTCTCGCCAATGATAAACGCGCCAAAAAAATTACCAAAAAACCGGTATGGATTACAGGGGTTGGCTGGAACCTCGATACCTCTTATTGGACAAACCGGGATCTGGCTTATCCTCAATACGTTGAAAACGCAGCCCGCATGGCTTACCAGATGGCAGGTATTCGCGAGCCGAGAAAAGAGATTCATATTGTTGAGCCCTACGATCCCTTCGCATACAAGGAACTTCATCATCTTGAGGGACTCCTTCTTGCAGATAAAGGAAAAGCGCCTCAGCTCACCATCGATGGCGTTACCGCACGAACTGGAAATATGCCTGTCTGTCCCTCAGGGGGGCTGCTCGGGGTGGGAAACCCCATTTCTGCAGCTGGTCTTATGAAAGTATGTGAGCTTTTTTGGCAGCTGCGGGGTGAAGCGGGCGAACGGCAGGTGCCGGGACAACCGCGAACCGGACTTGCCCAGGCATGGGGGGACCTCATGCAGGTGGGAACGGTTATCATTTTACGAAACGACGGAGCAAAACGATGAATCTGGAAGGAATACCGCCAAGAGGAACCCCCATCGAGACAAGAGATTTAGACGAAGGGCGGGTCCTCTACACAACAGGGGATCCCCACGCGCTCTACTCCTGGGATACGGGAATCGGTATTGGAAAATATTTACAGGGGCTCAAAGAAGGAAAAATTTTAGGAACCTATTGTTCTCATTGTCAACGCACCGTCGTCCCTCCACGCGTTTTTTGCGAACTCTGTTTTTCTCCCGTGATTGAATGGAAAACATTAAAAGACACCGGTGTTGTGAACACCTTTTCAATCTGCTATGTCAGCTGGGATGCCAAACGGGTTCAAACACCGTATCTTCCGGCAGTGATTGAAATAGATGGCGCAAGCAAGGGGTGCGGGATCATGCATCTCTTGGATGAGGTTGATCCCAAAGAGATTAAAATAGGAATGAGGGTAAAGGCAGTTTGGAAACGAGTAGAACAAAGAACAGGAGCCATTACGGATATACAATATTTCAAACCGGTGTCATCCTGAGGGCGCAGCCCGAAGGATCTCATTAAAATAAAGAGGAATAACCCATGTCTATCTTAAACCGCTCACTCGAAAACGACAAAATAAAATCTGTCGATGGAAGCATGCTGATCACCAGCAAATACACCGCTGGAATTGGCAATGAAAGATTTTTAAGAAAGCTTCAAGAGAATGAAGAAATCATTGGAAGCTATTGCCCGAAATGCAACAAGTCATTTTTACCTGCCCGTCATTTTTGTGAGCGGTGTCTTACCCGCCTCGAAGAAAATCGCGTTGCCCCCCGTGAAGGAATTCTTGCATCGCACACAGAGGTGACGATCGATCTGGATGGAAATCCCCTCCCCTCCCCAAAACGCGTTGGATTGGTAACCTTCAAAGGGTTCGAAGGAGGCATCATTCACACCCTCTCCGCCAAAGATCCCAAAAAAATCAGAATTGGCGCAAAAGTAAGGGCGCTCTTCAAACCCAAAGCAAAACGAACCGGATCCATTCTCGATATTGAGTGTTTTGAGCCGGTGTAGACGCAGAGTTTAATGTTTAACGCTCTTCGAGGAAATTATGCCGTCAAAAAGAACACTTGAATGGAGAACAAGACAACAACAATATATCAAAGAGTGGCAAGAAAAAATGTCAGACATGAGATTAAAGGCAGCCACCGAAAGATGGGACCAGGATAAGTTCGAAATGGAAATAGTCCAACTTCTTCCACACCAGAAACTTCGAGATGTTTTTGTCTATGCGAAGAATTATATTGCTCGGCATAAAAGTGGAAAATTTAGGACCTTGATGTTTGAAGTCTATGATGAGATCGTAAAACATGGCACTGTAGAACCAAGTCGATTGAATTTCTTAATGAAAACAATCGAAAATGTTCAGAGGAAAACGAGATGACAAAAAAACCTTTTAACGTTGACGAGCATTTAAAATATGTAGAAGAAAATGCAAAAAATGCACCTTCACCTGAAGAAATTCTTGCCGAGTTTGAACGGGGTGATTATTCAAGCCTAGATCCCGAACTTCAGAAAGAAATAGAAGAACGAGAAAGGCGTAAGAAAAAGAAGAAAGTCGCTCGTCCAGAAGATGAAATTACGCCTTAGAAGAATATTTCACCAATTTTTTCGAAGTTGAAATTTATACTTGCAGAGGGGGCATTCGTAATATATATGCATGGCCACTCATTAAATGGGTAAAAATCAGAGGAGGACCTATGAAGAAAAAAATGCATTGGATTATGACCCTCACATTTATAATGACGGTGTCATTGGATGTGGCAATGGCTGACGAGGATCATCTTGTTTTCCTCGGAAAGGGGTTTGCTATTTCTCTTAGAAATAACAAAGTAGAAGCAATCGTACTTCCTACAAATCCAGAGGCGGCTGATGCCTTCAGAGATATTGAAAATAAAATTTTTAACGCCTGGAAAGAAGCAAGATCACTTATTATTGAGTGCCCAGCTAATTTTTTTGTGAGCTCGCCAACATCTGATATACCTAGGAGAGAAAACCGTCTTTTGATGCTATATTCCATCGATATCTCTAACTGCAAAGAAAAGAAAAAGTAGTTTCGGAGAACCCAACCTTCAGTTCTCTAACGCTATGTAGAAAAATGGATTGCACTCACATCGGTTTAATATCTGTCTTGATATAAGAAACAATAGCCTTGAGAGAGGCGCCGGGGGTGAAGATTTTTTTAACGCCGATTTTTTTAAGCTTTGGAAAATCGGACTCAGGGACGATCCCCCCCAAAATGACCGGAACATGCGACATCTTATTCTTTTTTAGGAGGGTGAAAATATCTTTCATGAGAACCATGTGCGCCCCGGAAAGAATCGAAACACAGATCGCGTTGACATCTTCCTGAAGCGCGGCAGAGACGATCATCTCAGGCGTCTGATGCAGGCCTGTGTAGATGACCTCGATGCCTGCATCCCGCAGGGCTCTGGCAACAACCTTAATCCCCCGATCATGTCCATCGAGACCTGCCTTGGATACCAATATGCGTAAGGGACGTGTCATAACATTTTAAAACACCATTTTTTCTGTGTAACCACCGAATACCTCTTTTAACGTTGAGCAGATTTCACCGATCGTTGCCATTTCAGCCACCGCCTCGATCACGAGCGGCACAAGATTCTCTTTCCCCTCCGCCCCCCGTTTCAACGCCGCGAGGCTCGATCTCACTTTCGCTTCGCTTCTTCCCTTTTTTACATTTTTTAGAATTGTCACCTGCCGTCGCTCTGCCGATTCATCGATATAGAGGGTTTCAAGAGGATGTTCTTCCTTCTGGACATGTTTATTCATGCCGACAATCACCTTTTCCCCCCGTTCGAGCTGCTGCTGATAATGATAGGAAGCCTTGGCGATCTCTTTTTGAGGATACCCCTTTTCAATGGACTCAATAATCCCCCCCATCCCATCGATTTTTCGAATATATTCTGTCGCCTCTTCTTCCAATTTGTTTGTAAGCGCCTCAACGAAATAAGACCCTCCGAGCGGATCAACGGCATTGATCACCCCCGTCTCTTCGGCAATGATCTGCTGTGTGCGAAGGGCAACCGTTGCCGAAAACTCCGTAGGCAATGCCAATGTTTCATCCAGCGCGTTCGTGTGAAGGGATTGCGTTCCCCCCAAAACCCCTGAAAGCGCCTGAATAGCAACCCGAACCACATTGTTATACGGCTGCTGGGCGGTGAGACTGCAGCCAGCTGTCTGTGTGTGAAATCTCAAAAGCCAGGAGCGGGGATTTTTCGCCTGAAATCTCTCCCGCATGATTCTCGCCCACATCCTTCGGGCAGCGCGATACTTTGCAATCTCCTCAAAAAAATCGCTATGGGCATTAAAAAAGAATGAGAGCCTTGGCGCGAAGTCATCGACATCGAGCCCTGCCTCAATCCCCGCCTGAACATAGCCGATGCCGTCTGCAAGGGTAAAAGCAAGCTCCTGGGCAGCCGTGGAACCAGCCTCACGAATGTGGTAGCCAGAAATGGAAATGGTGTTCCATTTTGGAACATGCTTCGCGCAATAGACAAGCATATCCTGAATAATCCTCATCGACGGACGAGGGGGATAAATCCATTCTTTCTGAGCGATATATTCTTTCAAAATATCATTTTGAAGCGTCCCCCCCACCCGAGCAAATGGAACCTTCTGTTTTTTTGCAACCATAAGGTACATGGCAAAAAGGACAATCGCTGGCGAATTGATCGTCATGGAGGTCGTCACCTGATCGAGAGGAATCCCTTTGAAAAGAATTTCCATGTCCCGGAGGGTATCGACCGCCACCCCGCACTTGCCAACCTCTCCCTTGCCGCGGGGATCATCAGAATCGACCCCCATCAGCGTCGGCATATCAAATGCCACACTCAGCCCATGCTGCCCCCGCCCCAGAAGCATATGATATCGCTTGTTGGTGTCGGCTGCGGTTCCAAAACCTGAAAAGAGCCGCATCGTCCACGGTTTCCCTCGGTACATTGTGCGATGAATGCCCCGTGTAAACGGATATTCACCAGGATCCGACAGATCCTTTTTATAATCGACATTCTGAATATCCCGCTCCGTATAGAGCCCTTTAATTTCAAGATCAGAAATCGTCGAAAAGCGTTTTGGATTTTCTTTTTTTTCAGATGCTCGTTTCATGTTGAAAAAGAGAAGTCTACTGTCTTTTGAAATGAAAATCAATGAGGATATGCCATTTGGCCGCACATCTCGTACGGGTTTGACAGGAGTAACGTGATTTCTCTTTCGTTATTCGGCACCCGTTCACACGAACGATTTGACTCATCGAAAACCTTCGAAAGATCTTCGTTTAAAATGATAACTTCAATCTGGTCGGGGAGTTCGAGGTTGACATCGCTCCCGTCCTCTCGAACGATCTTTGCAATATAGTCGACCCGGAGTTGGCGACTTCCGATTTTCTCAGGGGCGCGCGCATAGAGGGCAACTGTTTTCATCTCTTCATATTGGGTTTTTAAAAAATCCTCAAATGCTTCAGAAAATGAAATAAACGCAATCTCCTCCACCATCGGTCCCCTGAGTTCTTTTGAAAATGAAAATACCAGACTGAAAATCCCTGGATGGCAGGGATTTTTAACATAGGTCACACCATTTTGAATTTCCGACAGCAGACGAAAGCGCCCCTCTCCCTCCTCTGTCTCCCCTCCCTGTGAAACAATCGTCATGAAAAGAATAATCAGGCCTTGTAAAAAATAAAATCGCGATTTTTCCATCTCTTACTCTTAATAAGATCCTTCGCTTCGCTCAGGATGACTTAAGCGGGCTCAGGATGACATGCCCTTTTTAGGGAACCTTTTATCCACTTCCACAAACGTACCGATTTCTCAGGTCTACAATTTCATTATACCTACGATTTTAAAATCACCTATTGTTTTTTTAATATCCGTCGGAAAAAAGGTGACAAAAAATGTCATTCTATCCTTTTAAAATCTGTCCTGCGATGACAAGCCGCTGAATTTCCGATGTCCCCTCGTAAATCTCCGTAATCTTTGCATCCCTAAAAAACCGCTCAACCGGATATTCCCGGGAATAACCATACCCCCCATAAACCTGAATGGCATCGGTGGCCGCTTTCATCGCTGTTTCCGATGAAAAAAGCTTTGCCATAGCCGCCTCCTTGGTAAAGGATTCTCCCCGGTCCTCTAGATCGGCTGCCCGATGCACCAGAAGTCTTGCGGCATCGATTTGGGTCGCCATATCGGCAAGAATCCACTGAATCGCCT
This sequence comes from uncultured bacterium, assembly GCA_964392415.1. Taxonomy (GTDB): domain Bacteria; phylum Bdellovibrionota; class JACOXK01; order 2-02-FULL-40-11; family 2-02-FULL-40-11; genus CAYJMQ01. The sequence goes on from CAYMPL010000009.1 coordinate 28,948, forward strand.
GAAAGTCTGAAATCTGGGTTCCAAACTGTTTTCGTTCTTTTGCATACCCTCTGGCTGCTTCAAATGCCCCGCGCGCTATTCCCACCGCCTGAGCGCCTATGCCGATTCGCCCCCCGTCGAGCGTCCGCAGGGCGATTTTAAAGCCATCCCCCTCTTGTCCCAAAAGATTTTCTTTTGGAACCCGCACGTCATTAAAAAGCAGCTGGGAACAGGCTGACCCTTTAATCCCCATTTTCTTTTCAATTTTTCCGACCTCCACGCCGGGGGCATGACGATCTACGATAAATGCGGAGATGCCTTTCTTGCCTTTCGATTTATCTGTCACGGCAAAGACGATCGCTGTATCTGCCTGGGGTCCATTGGTTATAAAATTTTTTACACCGGAAAGAATATAGTCCCCCTCTTTTTGAACCGCAGTGGTCTGCTGACTCCCCGCATCTGAACCCGCATTCGGTTCAGAAAGACAAAAACATCCCAGTTTTTCCCCCCTCGCCAGAGGGGTGAGGCACCTCTTTTTTTGTTCTTCCGTTCCGAACTTAAAAAGGGGATCGCACACCAAAGAATTATTAACCGACATAATGACAGCCGTACTCGCGCAACAAACCGCAATTTCTTCAAGGGCAAGCACATAGGCAACATGATCCTGCCCCCCGCCCCCGTACGCTTCTGGGATGGCAATCCCCATCAGCCCTACGGCGGCCAATTTTTGAATGACCTCGGCCGGATAAATCCCTTCGTGATCGGCCTTCATCGCAAAGGGGGCAACTTCTTTTTCAGCAAGCTCTTTAGAAAGATTTTGGATTAACCGATGTTCGTCTGTAATTGGCAAAGGCATGGGGAAAAATTAGTGAAATCAGGGTGAAATGTCAAAGATAAAAGGTCATGGTTTCAGATGACTCTCAATCATCCTCGGTTTAGAGAGGTTCTTCATGTTAATAATGAACGTGATCACCGGTGAATGATTTTCAAAAGATCCCGTTTCAAAATTAAAACGTCCCAAACGGTAGCAAAAAATACCATCCTCGATAAGCGTCAATTCTTTTTCTACAAAATTATCTATGTTGTATCCCCCCTCCCTCTTCAGATTTTCAAGGGTGGTAAGCAGCAGTTTAGAAAGAGGGCTTCTAAATCGCACCACTTCCTGACGAAATAGATCTGTCATCGGTCCCTGCATCATCTCCAACCATCCGGGCTTGCCATGCCATCCTGAATAGACTCTCCCACTGGTTAAATCGACAATAACCTCTGAAAACTTCTCAGAAACAAAAATGTTATCCATAGAAGCAGTTTCTCTTCGAATAAAAGAAAGCGTCACAAATCGATGTTTGCTTGGTAAAAGAGAAAAAGAATCTACAACCCCCTTAAATCCATATTTGCTTTGGACATAAACCACATCAAAAACTTGAGAGGTTTGTCCGATTTGAAGATGAGTGGGAAGACGATCGAAAGATAGCTGAGAGCCGGGTTCCAAAAAAAGAGCATACTGCATTCCATCTGAAAACCGGATCATTTTAAATCGAAGCGAAGTCGCTTCCAGTTCATGAGTCCATCCAATATATTCCGTATAGTCTGAGAACTGATCTGTCAGGAAGTTTTCCTCTGTATTCTTCCACTTAAAAACCCCGTTTATCGACGCTCTAAAATGAGAACGCCAACTGGTTATCATGGGAGGAACCGCGCTTCGAAACAACTCTGTTCTCTCTCCTTTTGTCATTCTGATAAGAGATGCGATCTCTTGATATTCCGAATCAGAAAAAGAGAGATTAAGTCGGTTAGCAAGATAAGAACGCCAATTCGCCTCTTCGTGAGGGAGATGAACCGTCAAGGAGTCAAAGGTCTCATCCAAAAAACGTGAAATTTTACATTTGAAAGATTCTGCCAGTTTATCCGTCCAAAGTCTCGATGTAGCTACGCCAAGCATCTCCTTGCGCAACGTTCCACTATTTCCTTCCCGTATGAGCCGAGCCAATAATCTGATACATTCTCTTGGCGGCGGCTGAGCAACCAACTGTCTCGGAAGGGCGAATGAAACCAAGCTCAGAAACAATAAAACAAAGGTCTTCATCTCTGGCATCCCCTTTATTCAGCTTTTTTTGGAAAGGCAAGAAAAACCTTCTGGAAGAAAAACTTGGAAAAGATGGCTTACAGCTAGACACCGTCAAAAAGATGCGCAAATAGACGGAATGATTACTTTTTATGCATTTTATTTCTTGTGTTATATCCATTAGTTATGCATATTTTTTAAACCAATAGATCAACAAAAAAATGGCCTTTTTTTTGCATAGCAACCCCCAAAAAAGGGGGATTGGTCATTCATCATCTGACAGTGGCAAAAGTATTTGCAGGTTTCTTGCTTTTTCTCTTTTCCGCCCTCTCCCCCAACCTCTCGGCGCGAGATCAAACCGATCTCGAAACATCTCTCCAGAAATATTTAAAACGAAATGAAGCCGATCGAAGCTATCATTTTGAAGAACCCGGTGACTCTTTGGGATCCCTCGGCCATCGGCCTCGGGATGACAGTCCTGTTGCCATCCAACTCCTTATCAAAGAATCGTTTCTTCTCATCTCAAATGGATTAAACGTCGATATCGTTGATGCCTCTCTGAACTTAGAAGGAACAGAAAGCGAGGAAGATCGATTGAAAAATCTTTCCATGAACCAGGCCAAATTGCCGATTCTCTTGAGCTTCCCCATCACAAAAGAAGAGAGACAGGCGGAGAGCCCCTCTCTCTCCACCATTGCTGAAAACATTTCGAACAGCGATGGAACACAGTCCCTTTATTCATTCCTCCCGATGACCACAGAGGATGGAAAAAACTTTTATCTGATCAAGGCGCTCGGAGCCGACGGGATGGTGATCGATCGCTGGGAACTTGAGACAGAAATGACGGCTGAAGCAGCGATGCGGCAATTTGAGCGGGGGAAGCTCGGCGCTCCTATGAGAGTTCGAATTAAAAATGTCACACACTCCTCCCGCCGGGGATATGACGTTTTTGCTCTCGGCGGCGATGATCGTGGAAAACTTTCAAAAGCGCTGCATGCCGTTTACGGTCTTACCGTAAAAGAGGATCTCATTCTTATCTCAACCCCACAGGGAATTGATCATGTGAGGCGAGATGACCTTCTTAAAACCCACACAGACGATCAAAAGGAAATTCCCATTCAAAAAACAATCCCCCTCCCCTTTACAACTGGCGTTGTTTTTTTGAATTCGATTTCCCCATTTGGTTTTCCATCTGGTGTTAAAGACGAATTGATGCTTGTTTCACAGTGGAATCCGATCATCGGAGAATCTGCGCTGACGCTCTTTTCTTCAATAGAGGGCGAATCGCCGATCAACCAGTGGACGCTCAATGCCCCGATGCTGGGACTTGCCAAGTCCCCATCTAACGACCTCTTTTCGCCGGCGGGAAAAGTGGGAATTCATCATTTTAAAATCAATCCCGATTTCGCCTCGATTCGGGGAGAATTTATCAAACGGGAGGCAACACTCGATCCCAGATATTATTCCATTGAGGGATCTATCACAGGGGTCTGGGTTTCAGAGTCGATACTTCATTTTTCGGTCTCTTCTTCTCCTCCTTCTGCCTCTGTGGGGACACCTTTTATCCTTGAAACAGCTACGGAGCAGATGATCGATCGGGCACGCTCTGTTCACCGCACGGCGATCTCTAAAGCCATCGATACCCCCTTTGCTTTTAAACAGGGGGGGAAGGCATTTTTAAATGGCCTCCTCTCTTCTATTCCATTTGATGCCGATAAACTCGTCGATATTTTTGGTTTCGATCTTGACAAAAGCCTCGAAGATCAGCTGAAGGCCTATCAGGTGGCAGATATCCTGACGGATGATGAAAAAAACGAGATCCGAAACACTTTTTCACAAGTGCGAAATGGCGGAGAAATCATCGGCTCAGCGGGTCAAATTGTATTTGCCCTTAAAAAAATCGCTGAATTCCGACAATTTAATTTTAAGAGACGCGCTGAACAGGCAAAAAGGATTAACGACATTCGAAGATCTCTGGGGCTGGCAAAAGAGGATCTGACAGCAAGCGGCGCCCCGTGGCTTTCTGAATGGAAATCGGCAGAACTTTGGCTCGCCGATGCAAAAATCGCAGGATTTAGAGAGAAATTCTCTGAACTTCTCAAACATCCCCATATTCTCCTCCCTGAAAAATTCCGAGAGATTCTTAATCTGATCGAAAAAACACGAAACTATGAACGCCCCTTCGAGCGTGTCTGGATTGAAATCGGCCAGGTAGCCCCCATCCATCAAAGGACGGTTCAAAAACTGGAGTACTGGACATTCAAGCGACTCTCACAATTTTTTGAATCGGTGCAGCCCGAAGATTTTGCAAAAGCATTTTCGCTCCAGCCCTCTTTTGTTCAAGATTGGGAGCGGCTCAAACACCTCCGTCTCATGGAAGAGCTCGGTCAATTCCAAAAACTCGAAGCCCTCGCTCTCACGGCAAAAATAAAATCTGCGCTCATGGAAGGGATAGCCAGCCAAAGAATGAAAAAATTAGAACAATCCGCTTCGGATTCACCTCTCATAAAGGCTTTAAAAAAATTACAGTCGAAAGCGGGCATTGCTGAGCAGGAAGTGAAAACATTGGCGATCCAGATAAAACATATTTCGGATCAAATTGAAAAATCAGAAGAAGCCTACCGCCTGGCGCGCATCATTGAACTCAATCAGCCGGCGCAAGAGCTTGCCAATCTCGAAAAAATTGAAAAACTAAGACATCTCATCAGATGCGGCTGGACTGGCAATGCTGCTGCCATTTCCAAAAACCCGAAAATAAATGAAGAACTCGTCAGAGCATTGGATGAAATGTATGATCACGAACAGATGCTTCAATCGACCTTTCTCGATCGGATGTTTAAGCACGGGAAGTTAAGCGAAGCGGCTCTTTTCACACTTTACAGCAACGCGGCCAATGTGGGCATTGAGTGGTGGGTTAGAAAAAATGATGGACGTCCCTTTCTTTCCTCCGGACTCGCCCACAATCTCTTTTTTAACACCTATATTATGTTTCCTATTTTTGCATCAACTGGTTTCAGGGTAAACACCTCAGGAAAACTTTTCATTCTCGTTTTTAATGCCGTCAGCACAGGGTATGTGAACCAGCAATTTGTGAAATTCGGGGGAGAGCTTTTTGACACAGAAACACCGTATCAACGCTGGTATCAGCAGTGGGAAAACCTTACCCCATATGAAAAAGCAACGTTTCTCGTCCCACCCCCCAGAAGGCCCTTCCTGGATATGCCGGGTTATATGATGAGAAGTATTTTTACCCGCCCCGGCGAAGATTATAATGGAGGGTGGGCCCTCTATGACAGCAGCTGGACATTGGGGCTTTCGACCCCGCGGGGAATTTTGTTTAGCCGTCTTGGAAACTATCTTTCGAGCCGGGCGCTTCTCGACCAACCAGGCCGCTCTTTTGCGCTGGCAAGAGTCGGCGCCCGCTTTGGCCCTGTTGTCGCCAATGAAACAGCGGGAGCGGCAACTTATACCCCCCTCTACGGCTATTTTTTTGAAAAATCGGATCACAAACCGATTGTCTTGGATTCAAAATTAGAAACGGTTGATCCGTGGCTAACTGAAAAATGGGAGGAGCAGCCTAAACTGAGACTCTCTCTATCAGTCGAATCATTGACCCCTTTGGAAGAGGTCACCTTTTTACTGTTATCCAATGATATGAAGCTCGATGTCGCCATCCCCGCAAATCAATGGAAAGAACGCAGCGAGCAGCTCTATGAACTGGTCTGGGAAAAAGAGATTTCCCCTTCAGATGAGCCGACTGTCTATCTCGTAAAAAATCTGACTCTTAAAAACAAAGATCGATGGTTGGGGGATGCGCTCATGCCGTGGAAGGAAAGAATTCACGAAGAAGGAGTTTCGGTGGAAGTTGAAGCTCCTCTCATGACATGGGTGCAGAGCAAAGAAACATTTACGCAAGGACTCCTCAAGGTATTCCTCTCATTGGCTAAAGAAGCGGATACCCATTATAAAAATCAAAGGCATCATCTGGCAGCCGGTATCGTCTATATGATCGCGCAATATCTCGAACCTTTTTATCGGGAACTTGTGATAACGGAAAAAACGCACCATCTCATTTCCGATGCTTTTAAAGAGGCCAGACGGATCAGCCAATCTCTAAACTATTCGGATCTTCCGATTGAAGAAGGAAATCTTGGCCTGCTGGTTCAATATCTTGAAAAACTGTCATTGGAATGGAGCCTTCAAAATCTGATTCCTTTTAGGGATGAAACGGAGAATCCCCGATTTCAGCGTTCGTGGATCGACTTCCATTCGCTCAAAGTCCTCTCTAAAATTCAGGAAGAGATTTTAAAAGAAACCCGAACCGCCTGGCTCATTTTGGATGAAGGGGATAAAAACGACTGGAATACCTTTCAGCTTTTCAAAGGTTATGCCTATGGCCTTTTAAGACTTTATCGATGGTATCACTACCATTTTAACGAGGAACTTTCCCAAACAAACCGGGATGCCCTCACCCGCTCTTTAACGATCTTGACAGGTCTCCATGATTTCGGAAAGGAACTGGAAACATCGTGGCTCTCCAATCTCCACTGGTCGGACAGCTATTTGAAAGCGCTGGCAGAAAAATTCAAGGAACTCGAACTCTGTCTTTCTTTCGGAGTAAAAAGGGAATGACACTTTTTTTAACGATTCTTTTTCTCGTCAATATCCAAATGGCATTTGCCGACACCCCGATCACCAGTTTTCAGACAGACGGAGATATGGAAATTTCTGCCCTCGGTCGATACGGCATTCGTCTGTGCCGCAACTTGGACAAGAACGTCGGTGAAAAAGAGGGAGAAGAACCGCCCTGTTCTTTTTTTCATAAAGAAGGCCCTTCGGCAAATCACTATTCGGATGGGCTTTTCGAACGTATGGATGATAACAGCCTCCCCTCTCTGCTTTACAGAAACGCCCTCTTGGACAACAACCAATTAATGGTTGTTGTCGACACATTTCAGAATGAAACATTCATTTCCACAACCGTTGACAGAGTCGACCTGAATACAGGAGAAATCACCTATTCCTTTGAGTGGCCGGACATCCGTCATCTTGCGATCGTTCAAGAAGGAGACGAGAAATTCGCAGTCATTCTTTCAGAAAATGAAATAGAGATTTTAAGAACTGACTTTAAATCCTATGCTCAAAAGGTCCATGCCATTCCGCTTCCGGCAACAGGCCCGTTTCAGGAATGTGTGATGAGCCATTCGTACCAGCTGTCAAGATTAACACAAAATACTCTCCTCAAAGAAACGGAGAGAAGATATCTGATTTTTAACTCCTCAGCAGGAGAACTGTCGCTCTGGAAGATATCCGTCCCCCTCTTGCAGGCGGATCAATTGCATTTTGTTTCAGGAATCGCCGCAGATGATCGAATCTATCATATTTCGCTTGAGCTTTCGGAAGAAAAATCTGAATCGAAAGAATCTGTCTCTGACAACAACAAATTTTCATCTGTGCTTGCAAACAATGAAATTAAAACAGAATCGTTGAGAGAGCTCCTGCATCGCACGATTTCCGAAAAAAACCGCACTGATCTCGAAAGATCTCAAGACCATCGCCGGAAAATGGAAGAGTACCAGGCGAGCTTAAGATATGCCTCGGTCAAAGTCTATGAGGTGGCAGACAGTTTCTTCCGAGAATTTATCCCCTTCGATGATGATCTCATCCCCACCCTCTTTAACTGCTATGTCACAGAAACAAATGCCAAAAAAATGCTTCAATACGATCTCAAGGGATGGGGACTGCTCGAAGGACTCCGACAGGAAGAGGGTAAAACACTTTCTCAAGGATTGTCGAATGCCCACCTCGTCGGTGACAGAGCCGGCTTATCGGTCCTCCTCTTCCCCGCCGCAAAGATGCGGTCGCTTTATTCAGCTTATCGGAGGGGGAATTCGCTTCTTCCAGAGAAATTGGCGCTCGTCACCCGCAGCAGCGGACGCCTCTGTCAGCCATCGGCAAGACGCAATCGTTACGAACAATTTTATAAAAGATATTCAAACCAGGCGATTCTTCTCCGTATGGCCAGCGACTATGCCCCTTTCGTCGGCAGAAGATACAACACAAACATCATTAAAATGTTCCCCAAAATCATGATCACAACCAACGTCGTATGGGGGGCGACAGAACTTTATAGGCAGGTGAAAGACCATGGATGGGAAATCGCTGAATGGAATGAAGGACAGATGACCTATAACGCTATCTTTATCAATGTTTTGACGTTGGCAGTGGTTGTTATCAGCGGTTACCGGATAAATCATCGTTGGAGAACGGTCGCTGTCGTCGGAGTTATTGATGGCTTATCCCCCCTCGCGCAGGCTGTTGAAAATCGTGTCATTCATCACGATCCGAACCGTCCCTATGATTACGCTCAAGTTGCTTTTGACAAACTTTTTCTGGCAGGATTTGCTCTCCCCAAAAGCCAGGCAAATGTTTATTTTCAGCCGAGGGCCACAGCGGCCCTTCGGGATCAGGGCTATGGCCGATGGGCACATGAATATGCAGTCCCCTATGGAATGAATTCCTTAAACGAGTCGCTGGGAACCGGGGGATATACCTTTACCGTACCGGCTGGAAATGACTTTCTCAAAGGGCTTATCCTCCCCGCAGTCGAATTTGACCAGGAAGATTTCGGGGATTTTTTAAAAGGTAAAATCAGTATTCCTCCCAAAGCTGAACAGAAATGACAATAAACACAACTCAAAAAATTCATATATGGGGTACCAGTCTCATTTTGTTTTACAATGTACGGTTTATCTGAGATATTTTTGTGGGTCTGAGGTTCCAGCAGGAAATTGAGGAAATTGCGGTAATGGATTTTGTGACTCCCACTCAACCCACTTAATTATGATACGCCCCTTTTTTCTATCTATCACCAAAGGTTCTCTCAGCCCTCCATCTGTTGTGCTGAGAGCAAAGGAGCCTGAGG
>CAYMPL010000010.1:0-36798 GCA_964392415.1 uncultured bacterium
AAGGAGACCGCAAAGAAGACAGCCGCAAAGAAGATCGGCAGCAATACCACCGCCGTCGAAAAAAGCGAATTTAAGATAAAGGAGAGATGTGAAATCGCTCCGATATTAAAGAGATAATTGAAAACCAAAGCAAGGGCCAAACCGCCAAACCATCGCTCTATTTTTTCAGGCTGAAAAAGGGAGACATATAAATTCGCAAGCAAAATCAAAAAGAGAATGCCGGAAAAGACGATGGCATTCACAACCCATGTCGTTCCAAACACCAGCGCCAGCTGTGAAATGCTTTTGGTTTCAATCAGCAAAAATGCGGTCCCCATAAAGAAAAAATGACCGTTAAACCCGGACATCTTTGGCAAATATCCTTTCGCGAAAACAAAAGAGACTACTGCGAGAAAAATAAGCATCAGAAAATAAATTTTTGGAATTTTCTTGTCTTTCAAATAGAGAAATGGCCAATCATCGGTGGCAGGCTTTATCGATTTATCATCCGAATACGAAACACGGTGTTTTGAAATGAGCCCTTTGAGGGTCGGATCTGAAATCGATTGTTCGAGATTAAAATCATTTCCAACGAGAAACGCCGCTCGATCCAAATGAAGCGCAATCGGTTCTCGGCCAAAAGCTTCCGTTAGCATCTGGTAGAAGCGCGGCCCCATCCAAAGCCGGTTGGCATCTCCGGTAAATGTCAGCGAAAGGACCCCGTTTGGTTTGAGAAGCGATTTTGCCTCACGAAGACTTTCCACCGTATAAACATAGTTATCGAGTCTCAAATTCGACATGTTTGAAAATTGCGTGTGCGAATCGAGAATCCCAAACACAATGGTGTCATATTTTTTCTTTGTCTTTTTGAAAAAAGAGCGCGCGTCGTCATTAATGGCGCTGACACGCTGAGATTGATACGGTTTTTCCGGATGAAGCTCCTGCCCCAGCTGCAAAATTTTTGGATCGATCTCTACGGCATCAATTTCTTTCACACCGGATCTCAATGCTGCGGCAATGTCGTTTCCCGTTCCAGCCCCGACAATGAGCGCGGTCTCAAATGCGCGGATTTTATAAGGGAGTTCAAGCGACCGCTTTCCGATAAAACCTTCATCTGAACCATATTTTTGAAAAAATGGATCTGAAAAATCGAGCGCGGTTTGATGGCTGTCTTCATTCACTTTCAGTGAATAACCGTGAAAAAGTTTTTCTCCTGAAATCTTTGATTCAACAAGGGATGGAATCAGTGTGATCTTGTAATAGGGAGACCAGACGAGGCGATGGGGTTCCGGCTTAGTGTAAAGATAGACAAGAAAAAAGCAGCTCACAATTCCCATCGCAATCAATTGCTTCAAATGACGCCTTAAAAACCAAAGAAACAAAGTAAGACAAATCGCAAACCAGACAACCGGCGGCGCCGAATAGTAAGAAATCGCCATAAATCCCCAGATCCCGAGCAGACTCCCCAAAATATTGATCGTGTACGCCTTCAGCGGCGAAAAATTCTCAAGTTGTCTGCCAACGAGATATCCCAGAAAAAGAAAATTTCTGGTATTCCAGACAAACATAAAGAGGATCATCCCGATAAAAAGGCCAGAGGCGAGAAGCTGCGAAAAGGCGGAATTTGCGGCCCCAATCCCCCAAATGTAATCTTCGGCGCCCGCGGGATTTAAAAAAACCATTCGAGGGCCTAAAAAAGTGGCTGTCAGTCCAAAGAGACAAAACCAAAAAGGAAAGGTATAGACACTCACTTCCCTTCGCTTCCAGAGCGCCACCCCAAGTCCCAGACCCAAAAAGCAGGAGATCAGGGCAATGTTCTTGAAGTATGCAAAGATCCGCATCTCGGTTGAAAGCCAGCGAATGATCAAAAGCTCCGCAAAGAGCGACACAAAACTGATCAAAAGCAGATCGACATATTTTTCCCATACTTTTTTCGATACGGACTCTCTATTTTCTTCAAAATAGAGAGCGATCTTTTCAGAAAAAAAATACCTAAAAAGAGAAACAAAAGAGAGAAAAGCCCCAATGACAATCCCTTTCCACTTTAAATCTTTGAGCCAAAAGAGAATATCCGGATCAAGCGACTTCCCCCCCCGCACTGAAACCTCGAGAAACCGAACCCCCTCTTCAGAGGAAACAAGGAAGCTAAAGACAAGAATGACAAAACCGGAAAACAAAAAAAAGAGCGACGACCCAAAATTCTTACGAACGCGCATCATGGTTTCTTCCACATATCGCCAAACCGAACGGCTGACAAGTTGAAATTAGCCAGATGCCAACGACAAGAACAAACGTGGCGATACTGAATAATCCCCCTATCAAAAGTGTTTTGGGACGATAAAGAAATTGAACGAGATGTTTTCCGCCGGGAACGGAAATAGCCCTTAAAACCCCATTCGCACGATAGATCTTCTCTTCTTTTCCATCCACAGTGGCCTTCCATCCTGGATAATAGGTATCTGAGAGGACAAGATAAGCCTCTTCTTTTGAATCGGTAATCAATTCAACCTTATTGGGAGAATAATCGACCAGTTGTGTCATTCCAAGGGCGAAGGGCCGCGGAGCCGGTCTCTGAAGAGGCTCTTCTTCCAACAACAGCTCTTTTTTGGGATCAAACTGGAGGTCGGTCAATGCATGTAAAAGCCCCTCTTCTTCTGTGATCACCCGATAGTTCTGAACCAAAAAGGCTTTTGGAAAAAAATAAGGATTTTCATAAATGTTTATCCCCTCAGCGCGAAAAACAGGTTTCAAATCTCCAAACAAAAAATCGCGTTCGCCCTGAAGCAGATATTTCACATGCAGCATCCCTGCTAATTTGAGATCGATATCTTTAAAATCGAGGATTCCAGATCCGGTAACAGCATCTCCCATTTTTTTCTGAAGCGCCCGGCGAGAAAAAACCAAATAGCGACGATCTAATAGGGATTCCTGCCCCCCCACATCATACAATCCATAAAAAATGCCAAGATTCGGTTTTAAGAGAACATCCTCCCCCTGAAGGCTCGCGAAACGAAATATTCCCTCTCCTTTTTTAAGAAAAGAGGTGACAGAGGATTCTTTAAATAGTTCATTTTGCGAAACCACCGTCGGTCGAAATTTGGATCCAATCAGAAAACAATCAATAAGCAGAAACAAAAAAATGACCATACCTTGCCAATAGAGAGATATTTTTTCCCGAAAACAGAGGAGACAATAAAATCCAAGAACCACAAACAGCGGAATCCATATAAAAGGACTCGTTATCGATACCAGATTGAATATATCACCCAAATTTTCTGATATTCGGAGTCTCACATCTCCCTGAAGCACATCGCGACCCATCATGCCAGAAATCTTCCCCGTCTGAGACAACGCATAGCCAACGATTTGCGATCGAAAGAGAGAAACAAAGAGGCTCAAAAAGGTAATAGGTAAAATAATGAAAAATAAAAAAATCCGAGTAACACATCTCAATTTTTCAATATGAGAAGAGCAAAAGAGATGTTCTAAAACAATGGCAGAGAGAATAGGTAGACAAAAAAGATAAATCGTCCAATAGCGCGCTGTTAACAAGTCAAAAAAGGGATGAATCTTTGAAATCGGAATAATATTAAAGATAAAATAGAGCAGAACCAGGAGCGCAAAAATCCCATTTTTTCTAAATTTTGTTCGAATGCCAACCCAAATTCCGACAGTTGCAAGCAAGACCGGCAGCGCCCCTAAGTAAATCCCTCTGGCATGAAGCGTCACTGGCGTTGAAAAGAGAAAACTGACGATCGGGTTTATATAAGGAATTTTAAGAATGATGGGATAGAGAACACTCAAAAGTTCCACAGGGAGCAAAAGAGACCCCCCTCTCCCTTCTGTCAATCCCCTCTGGGAATGGAATAAAAATTCGATAAATGGCAACAACGACGCAGCCGACAACCCCAAAAAAATAATCCCCGAAAGGAAGAGATGTCTAAAAAATAGTTTATTCAGCTGCTCGCCTTGAGAATCATACCACTTAGAACACCCATAAATGAAAAAGAGAATGATCGCATTGAATGCAACATGGATATGTGCGGCATAAGATGAAAGAGAAAGGACAACGGCTAACCAGATCATATATTTGAATTCATACGCCTTGAAATACCTTTCAACGAGGATCAAAACAGCCGGATAGACCCAGAGAAATCCCAAAATACTATCTATATCCGCATTCTCAGTGAGAAACGGACAAAAGAGATAGACACATGTCCCCAAAAAGCAGGGAAACGGGCGAAGCCTCAAACAGCGGGAAACAAAGACATAGAAAAGAATGCCGCCGATCAAAAACGTGAGCCCCCATTGGAGCTTATAGGCGGTAAAAAAGGGGAGATACGCATAGAGCAGACTCCAGGGGGAAAAAAGGATCGATGCCCCATTCGCAAACTGTGGAAAACCAGAAAAAACATGAGGGTTCCAAAGGGGGATCATCCCTTCTCTTAAAGACTGAGCGATAAAATATTTATTGGCCAGATGATGCGTAATAAAATCACTGCTTTGGTTCAGTGAATTATAGATTTTCGGAAAAAGATCTTTAAACGGAAGTTGATTTTTAAAAATCCAGAGATTGAAATAAAATTTCGATTGAAAAATGACCTCAAAGTGAAAGAGAAGAAAAAGTCCCGTTAAACCAGCAAAAGAAAAGAGATGCGGTGAAAAAATAAAATTACGGAGCCGGTCTGTTTTTAATATAGCTTGCCAGATCATCGAGCTGAATAATTTTGAGATTAAACTTTTTCCGCAGCTCAAATAATTTTTTCTCATGAGCCATTTGACCATCGTCATCCAGGATTTCCAGATCTACCGCCACCGCCGGCGTAAAGCCAGCCAGCCGAACCAATTCCACGCCAGCCTCGGTGTGCCCTATCCTCCCCAAAAGCCCCCGTTCATTGGCCTCAATAGGGACCACATGGCCGGGGCGGATAAAATCAGAGGCCTTTGCTTTTGGGTCAGCAAGAAGATTCACGGTTTTTGCCCGATCAAAAGCTGAACTCCCCGATATACCCGATCTGGCATCGACCGCCACCCGGAATTTTGTCTGATTAAAAGAATCGTTTGTAGCGCACATCGGTGGAATTTCGAGAGTTTCGCATCTGCCTGCCGGCATAAAAACCGCAATATAGGCGCCCCGCGCGTAAAGCGTCATAAAGTTAATCGTCTGCGCGGTAACCTTTGCCGCCGCGCCCACAAAATCCCCTTCATATTCACGTTCGCGACTGTCAAGGATCATGACAAGTTTCCCATTTTTAATATCTGAAACGGCATCTTCAATCCGGTCGAATTTATATTTCATCTATATTCCTTCCCCATTTTTTGGCCATCTTTCTGGCTTCAATCAAATCGTACACAGAGTCAATTTCAATACGCGCTCCTTCCCCACAGGTTGAAAAACAGATCGGTACATGAAACTGTTCTTTCATTCTATTTAGGATATCCATCACATATCCCTCGAGCCCCTCTTTTTCAAGTTGAATTTGGAGAAGCCTGAAAAAAAGCCGGGAGGCTGATCGGCTAAAATAAGCCATCCCCCCAAACTCGCCATCGGATCGCTGAAGGGGGAGATCCTTTCCAAGTTTCAAAACCCCCGATCCCCGGATAATCACTTTTGCGTCTTCCCGCGTATAGCGCCTTTTTTTCTGAATCACAATCCGGACATCACAACGATGATTTGAATGGTGACAAAGACACCCTTTTAAAACAGAGGGATGAAAAAAATGATCGGTGGTGGTAAATAAAAAATTTTCTCCTTCTAAAAAAGATCTCGCCGCCCAAAAAGAGCCCAAGATTCCCGATACCCGAAAAAAGGGATTAAAAAGTGTCTTCGCCTCTGAATCGATATGCTTTCTTAAATGTTCCGCCTGATATCCGGTAACAATAAAAATATCATTTAAGCCCTCGGCATTCAGTTTTTCCAAAATATCAAGAATCAGCGGCCGCCCGGAAACCTTAAGAAGCCCTTTATTCATATTCCGCGTCAGAAACCCAAGCCGTTTTCCAAGCCCCGCCGCCGTAATCAACGTTTTGACTTTCATCTCATAAAACTTATAATGATGTTTTGATTAAAAAACAAATGGTATCCTTAAAAGATCTTAAATTAATTTGCTTTAAGCAGCATAGAGACCCAAGCCTTCATGAACACTATCGTCGATCGTGGGCAACCTATTATCCTCGTTATGTTACCCATGCGATTTCCATTCGAATCGTTTGGCTTCTTCAAGATGTTCGCATCACTCCTAACCAAATAACCCTCCTGTCATTTGGCGTAGGCTTTTTATCAGCCTGTTTTTTTCTAAGTGAAGAAAAATGGTCAATACTGCTGGCTGCTTTCCTGTTTGAATTATTTTATATTCTTGATGCGGTCGATGGTCAATTAGCACGTGTAAAAAATGTTCACTCCCTTGGAGGAGCCTTTTTAGATGAGTGGGGAAATTTTATAATCGCCCCTTTGATCATTTATTGTATTGGTTTTCGTACGAACATGTCAGGAGTGCAATTTTTAGCGGCCTTTTCGATTATTTCCGTCCCTGTAATAGAGGTCCTAAAGGATCGCTTTATTCGGAAATCAAAAGAGGGACTCATGTCAACTCAGGCAACGTCAAATCATCTGAATATTTTTAAATTTATTTATTCACTATTATATCGTTCCTGTACAATGCCTGTCGTCATGAACTTAACTACCCTCTCAGCGATTCTTGATATACTCACGAGTTCTTCTCCTTCAGGGTTTTTCTTGCCAGGACTGATCATTTATTACGCAATAATAGGAAGTTGCGTTTGGATCATCCAAGGATTATATGTTGGCCTTAGAAACTATGTCCCTTAACCGTCCTTTAAGAATATTTCTCTGCGATCTGACACATGTATCCCAAATCGTAGCCAGCGAAATATTTCCCCTCAATATAGGTTTCGTTGCGACATATTGTAAAAAAAAATTTGACGAGCGTGTCGATATTTCTCTCTTTAAGTATCCGCACGATTTGGTTCAGGCATTCCGTGAAAGCTCTCCTGATATCATCGCATTTTCCAACTATATCTGGAATCTCGATTTAAGCTATAGCCTCGCTTCACAAATAAAAAAAGAATATCCAGAGATCCCTGTCATCTTTGGCGGACCCAACTATCCTTCAATTCTGTCAGAACAAGAAAACTGGCTGAGATCACGCCCAAATATCGATATATATATCTATAAGGATGCCGAGGTGCCATTCTCTACAATCATTGAACACTTATTGGAGAACGAACCGATTGAAGAAATTAAAAAGAGAGCTCTTCCGAGTAGTCATGCTATCTCATCTAATCATATATTCTATGCCGGCCCGCTCGCAGAAAGAATCAAGGAGCTGGATATTCTACCATCCCCCTATCTGGGAAAGTTCTTTGACAAATTTTTTGATGGCAAATTAATGTGCATGGTACAGTCCAATCGCGGTTGCCCGTTTGCGTGTACATTCTGTGTGGAAGGCATTTCCTATTACAACAAAATTAATCGGTTCAGTCTAGAACGCGTCTCAGAAGAATTGGAATATATGGCGATTTATCAAAAAGGGAACCGAAACCTTTTTATCGCCGATTCAAATTTTGGAATGTATAAAGAGGATATCGCTATTGCAGAAACCATTGCGAGGGTCAACCGAAAATATGGTTTTCCCGAATACATCTATGCAACAACGGGAAAAAATCAGAAAGAGCGAATTCTGGACTGCGCAAAGCTTCTGAGTGGCCTACTGAGGGTCTCTGCAACAGTCCAATCCCTGGATAAGGATGTTTTAAAAGAGGTGAAAAGAACAAATATCTCATCTCAAAAACTGATTGAATTGGCTGAGGCAGCCAGCGAATCAAATGCCAACACATATGCCGATGTCATTTTGTCTCTTCCAGGTGATTCAAAAAGAGCACATTTCGAGACCATAAAACAACTGGTAGAAACAGGAATCGACTACTTGACGCTGTTCACTTCTATTCTGTTAGACAGCACCGAAATGACATCCCTGGAAAACAGAAAGAAATATGGAATGCAAACACGATTCAGGGTTTTGCCAAGATGTTTCGGTATTTATCCCTTTGGAGCTGCTGAGTTTATCAGCGCTGAAACGGAAGAGGTCTGTGTTGCCAACAACACCCTCTCTTTCGAAGATTATTTGGAATGCCGACTCTTCGATCTCACCGTCGGTATTTTCTATAACGATAAAATATTTTATGAGCTCAATGCATTTCTCAAGTTCGCCGGAATCTCGATATACGATTGGCTTCTCACGATACATCATGGCAGAAATGAATTCCCAGAATCGATTCAGAATGTATACAAACAATATCTTTTTGAAACCGAATCTGAGTTATGGAAAGATCGCCCCGAATTGGAAAACTTTATTAAAAGCTCTCCAGAAATTGTCAAAAAATATATCAATGGGGAACTTGGAAATAATGTATTCTATACAGCCCGTGCAATCGTATTGGTGAACTTTGTTGAAGACATTCATATCATTGCGTTCAACGCAGTGCGTAAAGCAATGACCCTTACAAATCCCATTTTTTGTAAAAAACATGAATTTTATCTAAAAGAACTTGAACGATATAGTCTTCTTAAAAAGATAAAACCCCTTTCTTCTGATAGTGAAGAAATGTCTCAGTTTTATTTTGATTTTCTGGAACTTGAGGCTTTGAAATTCTCATGCCTGCCTGAAAAAAGACTCTCCACACCTATGACCATTCGTTTTTCACATACTAATGATCAGACCGCTCATCTGCTAAGACAATTAAAAGTATATGGCTCTTCCAAGGTAGGTATGGCAAGACTGCTCGGAAAAAACCCGGTTAAAAAATTTTATCGAACCCCTTCTGCCTATTTTCCATCTGACGTATCTACCGATCATGACCGCAGCCCAGCTGACAAGGTTTGGCAAGATTACTCTTAAAATCCGCTAAATAAATTTTCTTGCATTCCAAACTGCTTTCCTATAGCCCTTTTATAGATCCAAAGATCTCAAACCAAGGAGGAAAAAATGGTTCGATATATCGTTGTTTTAATAATGATCGCAGTCATAGGGCACGCCAATCCACTTTTGCCGCCGCTTTTTGCTGATGAACAACCTGAAGAACTTCCAACAACAGAGGTTCCGTATGATACGGAATTTTTTGCTAAAAATAGTTTCATCGTTGTAAGAGTGGGAAGCCCCCTTTATAATTCTATTCGGGATATGAGAAGAAATGTCCGTGAACTGAATCCAGATGCAGCCGCTCAACATATCGATGCCATTTTAGAAGTTGAAAAGTTTGAAAATGTCGGCCCCAATACGCTGCTCATTATCCGCGGAGCAGTGATTCAAAGAGGGGAACTTCATTTTAATGAGACAGGAATAAAATATTATCTCTACCGTGAAACCACCGGTCTTGCAGAACTTGTTTTTGAACCGATGTACAACACAGCGGAACTTCTTGTGGTAAAAAATGGCATACAGCCGGTGGTCGACGTCATAACGGCATTGGCAAGCGATGTTTCAATGAGTCAGCGGTTAGAAGACGATGCGCTCGCCATTTGGGATAGCGCGAGAGGTCCAGCTTATGCTGTTTTGGACATCCCTGATCAGCTTTCTGACGGAGATTTATTTCGCGCCACAAAGGCTGTGGTTCGCATCCCTGTCTCCATACTCGATTTAGGGCTTACGCTTGGAAATAAACTTACCCGCTTGCCATTTGATCTTTTAAAAACTGGCTTTGATGGATTTCAATGGCTGGTTAAAAAATGTGTCGGGGGCGCCGAGAATAAATGAGAAACCCTTTTATTTAGATTCTTTTGAAAAATGTCGAGACTGTAAATTATTTTGTGTAAATGGCTCAAATGAAAATGCTAATCTCGATCATATGTACACGTAAAACTTGCTGCTACAAGTGGTAGATCGTCAGCGTCTTCAAGATTTCTTACTTCAAAACAGCCACGACCATTGGTTGTGACATTCCATAAATAAGTGATATGACGAAGCATAGACTCCTCTTCGTAAAGTTTGTAATCTTCGAGAAGTCCGGAATCTGTGAGAGATGTTGTATGTCGATGAAACACATTGCTTCCTTGAGGATTATCGACAATCTCTCCTTCATTTATATCTGTAAAATAGAACGCATTATAAAGAGGGCTTCGAGTATCTGCTTCAAAAGGAAGACCTCCATAAAGCTTCAACCCAATAGACCTATTGTCAAATTCTATAATTTTAGCCTCAAGATTGACCGGGCATAAATCAGAAGGACCAGAAACCAGCGTAAAGTTTCCCGAGAATTTATTCAGCTCTTCACGACCCACATCTGCTATAACATTCAATGTAATAAAATGCTGCATTGCCATGAATAAAATACCAATAATCATTCTTCTTTTCATAGGAACTCCTTAAAACCAAAATATTCCCGATAGAAAGCTCGAGATGCATCCAAGTCCTTCACATAAAGCCTGCACTTCTGAATAAACCCATTGAGGTTTCAGCTCTTCCATACAAAAATGTCTCTCCTTAGGACAGGTCTTCTCGTGGCAGGGAGAACAGGTGACACGATGAGTTAAAATTTCCGCATTCGGATTAAGCGGCTTCCAGACCTCTGGCTCTGTCGTTCCACTGAATAGAACAATCGTTTTCACCCCATGCGCCGCCGCAATATGGACAGGGGCGGAGTCGACGCTGATCAAGAGATCGCACATCTTTAGAAAAGTCCCGAGTGATGAAAGAGGTATTTTTCCGCAAAGATCTGTCATTCGATTTTTGGCAAATTCGGAAGATAAAATAAATATTTTTTGGGCAATCCCTTGCGTTTGCTGATCGCCGATGAAAAAAAAGTGAATCTGTTCCTGAACCGATATCTTTTCAATCAGTTTCTTCCAATGAGAAACAGGCCAAAGTTTAGAAGGGGTTGCGGCTCCAGGATGGAGCGCTATCCATCTGCCTTCTTTTTTTCGAAGCGAAAAAGAAAGCGGCAAAGAAGAAATTTTAGGACTGAGGATGGGGAGATCCTTCGCCTGGCTTACGCCAGGCTCAGGATGACGAAAAAGATAGTTTAACAAATAGAGGTTTTTTTGAGCTGCATGGAGAGATGACGATGAGATTCTTCGCCCTTCGGGCTCAGAATGACACGCTTCGGGTTCAGAATGACGTGCTTCGGGCTCAGAATGACTGGCTTCGCAATTGAGCAGAAAGCCACCCCCCGTATTTCCATAACTCAACAACCACGATTTGGGTTTTGCGATCCTAGCAGCCAAAATATGACGGAAATCGCCGCGAAGGTCGATGATGGCATCGGCAGATATTCTTTTTAAACATCGAAGAAGTGAAAAAAAACTGACGATTTGCCTAAAAATAGGGGAGATCCCTCGACCCTTCGGGTCTCGGGATGACAAAGCCGGATCTCGGGATGACAAAGACAAAGCAAACCAAGCCGGCTGAAAAATAACAAATTCGTCGATATCCGGCAGCTGTCCCAGAATCTCATGCCCGGCTGGCGTGGTTAAAAAAATGATTTTGGCATCAGATCTCTTCTTTTTAAGCGCTGTGAGAAAAGGCTGGGATAAAACGATATCCCCGATCTGGTCGAGGCGGATAACAAGAATGGTTTTAAAATCGGGACAGGGTGTTTTATTTCTATGGAAAAAGCGTCTTCCAATCAAATCCATTAAACTGACAAGAAGACACAGATACTTATTTTTAAAAGGATACTTCAAGGAGATTCCTCGCGCTGCGCGCTCGGAATGACACTTTTGCTCAGGATGACATTGGAATGACATTTTTGTGCCGAAATTTTAAGTGATCCCGCAATTTCCCGGATGAAGGGGAGTCGTTCCAAAAAATATCCAAATTTTTCTACCGACGGAACCATCTGTTTTGGCGTCCAGGGATGAAGAAAATCGAAAGGTTCAATAAGAATACGCGAAAACCCTTTTTCAGACAAAAATTTCCTGAGCTGCCATTTAAAAAAAGCGGTCTCATCAGGGGTATCGCCCATCCTTCGCTTGATCCATGGAATATTTTTTTGAATCATGATCTGGGGATTGAGCATATTCGGCTCGCAAAAAGCGATAGCGCCCCCTTTTTTAAGGACGCGAAAAATCTCAACGAACGAAGCCTCCATGTCAAGATGATGGAGAACCCGCGCCCCCACAACGGCATCAAATGTTTCCCCTTCATACGGCAGATTTTCTATATCGGCGATCCGAAAATCCGCTCGCTCCCCGCATCTTTCTTTTGCCTTTTCAATTAATTCTCTTGAGAGATCAATCGAGTGAAGATCAACCCCATATTCCAAAAAAATCCTTGAAAAAAAACCGGTTCCGCATCCGACCTCAAGCACCCTTTTCCCCGGCTCAAAACCGCAAATCTTTGCAATCCAGCGCGCGCGCCGAAGCGACGCCCGCTCCCCCGCCGCCGTCCCTGAATTCCAGTAAAATTCAGGATTATGAAGAATCTTTTTTGCGTGAGCCAATTCCTGTTCTTTATTCTGATGAGAGAGCCGCATAAACCCTATGAAATAAAACCGGGGAGATGATTTTTAAGCAATCTCAAACCCGCTTTCAGATAATTTTTAAGCTCTGTCGGCGTTTTAATATTCGCAAGCGTTCTTACCACATAAGAAGGCCTGAGATAAAAGCTCAAAATCGCTTTTCGCCTTAGGCTAATGAGATCTTCCGTGGAAAGCTCAACTGTCCTTACGATCGGTCTCGCATAATCGCCATGCTTTAAGTCTTCTTCCGTGAAAAGATTCATCTCTTTTGCGATATTATAAAATTCTGTTCCGGGGAGCGGATAGGCGATATTCACATCAATAAAATCAGGATTCACCACCTTCATAAATCTGATCGTCTCTTCGACCATCGAACGTGTTTCCCAGGGGAGGCCGATTAAAAACAATCCATACGCGCGAATCCGATATTTCCGGCACATCTGAACCGCTTTAATGGCATCTTCTTTTTTCGCGTGTTTTTTCATCCGATCAAGACTTTGCTGATTCCCACTCTCCATTCCAAACCCAATCACCCAGCAGCCGGCCTTCTTCATCCATTCGAGGCGTGTTTCAGAGAGGGTATCGACCCGGCTGTTGCACCCCCAGCGAATTTTTAGATTTCGACGGATAATTTCTGCACAGAGTTTGACAACCCATTTTTCATTCCACGTAAAAGTATCTGCCCTAAAGAAAAAATCAAAAATTTTATGTTTCTTCACACACTCTTCAATTTCATCGACCACATTCTCAGCTGAACGCGATTTAAATTGGTATCCAGAAGCCACACTGACCGCACAGTAGATGCACTGATAGCCGCACCCTCTCCCCGTATCAATCATTGTCAGCGGTTTTCCGGTATCGGGGGCCGCATAGAGATGGTTATTGAGGAGATGACGCGCTGGAAACGGAAGTTTATCAAGGTCGATGACATCGCTAAACGGCCGCGGAGGATTGTGAATGAGTTTTCCTTCGCGATAGGTCAATCCCAAAATTTCCGGATATGGTTTTCCGGAAGCAATCTCAACCATTGCATGTTCAGATTCCCCGCGAATCGCAAGATCGAGCGCTTCATGCTTTTCAAGAACTTCGGTATCTTTCGGCGTAAAGTGCGCCCCTTTCGCAACCGTCACAACAGCCGGAAGCAATCGCTTGGCCATCTCACAGGCGATGAGATCGCGCTCGAGTGTGGGCGTGGTCACACTGATACCGACCAAATCGGGTTTGAATGACAGAAGCTCTTCTTCGAGGGCTTTCCAATCCGATCGCTCCCCTCCAAAATCGCGGATTCGAACGATCTTTCCTTCACGTTCAAGCATCGCCGCCATATAGGCCAGATCGAGCGGTGTGCGATTCGGCTGCGCCGTCATTCCATCCACAGGAGCCTGACAGCGATCATCCCGCATATAGACACCGGTTGGGGGATTCATGAGGAGAATACGATTTATTTTTTGAAATTCAAGACCGGCTTCCATGCGCGGATTATCTTTGCATTCCAAATGAGGCTTTGTCAATTAAGCAGCGCTTGCAAAATATAATGCGCGGCCATCCCATCCCCGAACGGATTCTCCCATTCGCGGGGACGATTGAGCATCTTCTTAGCTGCGCGAAGGATATTTTCGCTCTCAACTCCAGCCAGTTCATTGGCCCCTACCTCGATCGTCTCCGGCCGCTCTGTGGTGGTGCGGAGCGTCACACAGGGAACTTTAAGAATACATGCCTCCTCCTGGACGCCCCCGGAATCGGTCATCATCAATGAGGCGTGAGATTCGAGCATTAAAAATTCCAAAAAACCGACCGGCTCCATCACCTCAAAAGAAGAAGGGAGCGAAATTCCAAAAGTCTTCATTTTAAGCCGCGTTCTGGGATGAAGAGGGAGCACTACTTTCTTTTTTAGTTCAAGAGCCGCCATTTCTATCCCCTTTAAAATACCTTTTAAGCGATTCGGCTCATCGACATTCTCCTGACGATGCAGTGTTGCCAAAAGATAGTCCCCCCGTTTATAAAAATTCTTGCTTACCGATTTTTTTGCGATTTCAAGATTCTGAAAGACGGCATCGACAACCGTATTCCCTGTCACAAAAATTTTGGATGGATCGATCCCTTCGTTTATCAGAATCTTTCTCGAATGTTTCGTCGGGGCAAACAAAAGATCCGAAAGATGATCTGAAATAAACCGGTTGATCTCTTCCGGCATCTGCCGGTCATAGCTTCGAAGCCCCGCCTCCACATGCCCGAGAATATATCGCAGCCCCGTAAAAGAAGAGGTCGTAGATATTTTAGAGGCTGCCAATGCCCCGGCAAGAACCGTATTCGTATCCCCTTGCACAAGTACATGTGTCGGAGACTCTTTGAGAAGGATCTTTTCAATTTCGATCAGCATTTTGCCGGTATGATACCCCTGAAGCTCAGGGGCTTTTGACTTCACACGCAAATTGTATTTGGGTTTCGGGAGCCCAATCTCTTTAAAAAAGATCTCATCAAGATTCGCTGAATAGTGCTGACCGGTATGGATCATGAGAAACGGAACTTTCTCGGACCCCATCAGACGCATCAGCGAACTGAGTTTGATAATTTCAGGACGCGTCCCAAAAATCAGGGCTACTTTTATCTGAGACTTATTTCCAACTTTATTTAACGGCCTCATGGTTTCTTTCCAATTCCCAAAGTTTGGCATAACGGACGAATTCATAGAAGCCGCTCAACGCGCAATAAATAAAACCTTTCTTCCCATCTAAAAACCCAAGCTTATAAAAATAGCGCTGGATAAAACGAAGAGGCGGTTTCCCCAAAAATTTTAGATACGAAAATCTTTCCCCATGGTCACGCATTTGCACTGCTTCAAGCTGTGTATAGTGATCGAGCCGCCGCACATACTCTTTCAATGTGGGAGAAGAAAGATGGATGAGGGGAGATTTAAGTTTCCCGATTCGACATCGAGACTGGGGCACAGAGAGCCGCTCATGAATCACCCCTTCAAATGCGGCAAAGCCGCGCTTGAACAATCTCACGGGGGCATCCCCCCGATTGGCGCCAAATTTCAAATGGGATCCAAAAATAAAATTCTTCCTTGGAATATGGTATGCGCTGTAAGAAGGGTTCGAATGGATGACATCTAAAATTTCTTTTTGGAGCAATTCCGACACCCGCTCATCTGCGTCGATGGATAAAATCCAGTCCGATGCCGCCTTTGAAATAGCCTCGTTCTTCTGCGCTGAAAAATGATCGAAGGGGCGAAAATAGACTGATGGTGTATATTTTTTAACCAAAGAAACGGTGGCGTCGACGCTCCCTGAATCGACCACAACGATTTCATCGCAAAATGAAACACTTTTCAGACACGCCTCTATATTCCGTTCTTCATTATAGGTGATCATCACAGCGGAAATCTTCATGATAGGGTTTGGCCGTAACATGAAACTATTGTCTTTTCAAGGGAAGCTGGGTAATCTCCCCCCCGGTACTATGCTTTACATCTTTCTTCCAGCCTATAATGAAGAAGAAGCCCTTCCACGGCTGGTTATGAAAATGGATACGGCGCTAAAAAATGAACCGGAACCTTACCGAATTGTTATTCTCAATGACGGAAGCCGGGATCAGACCGAAGAGATCGCCCATGAGCTCTCAAAAAAATTTCCGATAAAAGTTTTAAAACACCCGGTAAATCTCGGGCTTGGCCAGACGATGATCGATGGCCTGAAATATATATCGGCGCTCGCAAACCCTGATGACTCGGTTGTCACACTCGATTGTGACGACACGCACGAACCCAAATATCTGACGGAGGCTCTCAAAAAAATAAAAAGAGGCTACGATCTTGTGATTCTCTCTCGCTTTCAAAAAGGGGGAGGAGAAGAAGGATTGAGTTTTCGTCGGAAAATGTTTAGCCGTTTGGCCTGCCTCCTTCTTAAAATGGCATTTCCAGTTCCAGGGGTGAGGGATTACACCTGCGGTTTTCGCGTTTTTCGCGCCGAGACTCTTCAGAAAGCATTTCAAACGTTTGGCGACCGGTTTATCCGGCTCCCTCACCTCGGTTTTGTTGTCTCAGCTGAGATTCTTGTTAAATTGAGAATGCTTGGTTCCCGAATTACAGAAGTCCCCTTCGTATTGCGCTACGATCAAAAGCCGGGAAAGAGTAAAAATAAAACGATGAAAACGATTCTTGGACATTTCACGCTGGTTGCCCTCTATTGGGGGCGGAGTCGCGCCTAATTGCCTCGTCTCAATCCAACATTGAAGAAATATGCGCCATCGCTGACCGCCGTTCTGCTGCTTACCGTCGCCGCTCTTCAGACCATTTTGGCCATGAAAACAAAGGCGCCAACGGCAGATGAACTGGCGCATCATGTCGCCAGCGGCTACTCGTATCTTCTAAAGAAAGATTTTAGATTAGATCCTACCTCTCCCCCGCTCCCAAGGCTCCTTTCCGCAATCCCCCTCTGGTGGATAAAGGCGCGCCCCCCCTTTGATCACCCTTCTTGGAAAGAAGGAAATACCCCGGAATTTTCAAGACAGTTCTTTTACCGTTATAACTCAAATGCTGATCAACTTATTTTTTGGGCAAGGGTGCCGATTGTTCTTCTTTCAATCATCCTTGGCTTTGCCATTTTCAAATTTTCCCAAACTTTGTTTGGAAACCGGCCTGCCATTTTCGCGTTAACGCTTTATGCATTTTGCCCTAATATTCTCGCCCATTCGGGGCTGGCGACAGCCGATTTGGCTGTGACTCTCTTTTTCTTTATGAGCCTGGTTGGTTTTTGGCAATATTGCCAAAAACCGAATAAGAAATGGCTCACTTTAACAGCGATCTTTGTAGGACTCACCTTTCTTTCAAAATATACGGCGATATTGCTTTTCCCGATTTTCATCCTGATTGCGATGGCTCACGGTTATCATGAGAAAAACTGGACTCCCATTTTTCCCAAAAGAATAATAGCATTCCTGTTCATCTGTTTCTTTACCATCTGGGCTGGCTATTTTTTTGAAACAAAACCGCTCCTCACACATATTCCCGATCCTCAAGAAAAAATCGAAATTATCAAAAAAATCGGAGGCACCCCTCTCCTTAAGATCGCAGAAGATCTTCCCCTGCCATTGATGACGTTTGCTTCCTCATTCGTATCGCTGCTACATCGAAAATCTCAGGGAATTAACAGCTATCTGATGGGAGAATGGTCGAGGCAAGGATTCTGGCACTACTACTTCCTTGCTTTTGCGATTAAAAATACACTTCCTTTGGTGCTGCTTACGATTTTAGGAATTGTCTTTGTGGCAAAACAAAATCTCTCCTTCCTCAGCCGAACAACACTTCTCGCCCCCATTCTTCTTTTCTTTTTAATAACTCTAAATGACAGGGCGCAAGCAGGAATACGCTACTTTCTCCCGATCTATCCTTTCTGTTTTCTTCTCTCAGCCGGTTTTTCTGATTTTCTCTATCGAAAACACCTTGTTTTTAAAATAGGGATAGTCGCTCTTCTCGGCTGGCACATTCTTTCGTCGCTTATGGTTTTTCCACACTATCTCTCGTATTTCAACGAAGCCATTGGCGGACCTAAAAACGGTTACAAATATCTTCGTGATTCAAATATCGATTGGGGACAGGATCTGAAAGGCCTTGCCGTTTTTGTAAAAGAAAACAAAATCGATGAAATCACACTCGCCTATCCATGGCCTGCCGATCCCACTTATTATGGAATCCCGTTCCGAAAGATGCCCGAAAGTGAATACAAACGCCCGCAAAAAAGAATTTATGCGATTTCAGCGCATATCATAGATGCCACTCAATGGGCGGAATCAAAAAAACCGACGGCGTTTATCGGCTATTCGATTTTTGTGTATGATATGAGGCACGAGTCATTCTGAGGGAATTGTCATTCCGAGGGAGCGAAGCGACCGAGGAATCTCCGCTCAGAAAATATCTTGACACCCCCTATTCAAGCCCGCTACGCTCCATTTCATCAACATTGTGTTGTGCAACTATTAAAAGGAGGTATCGTATGTTGTGGAGCAGGAATATCCTGTTTTTTATCTTTGTTCTTTTTCCGCTGATCGCTGGGGCAAATCATCCAAGACCCGATCAGATGGAAAAGGTAAAATTAATCGCCCATGAACTTGAAGGGGAAACAGCTGAGGCTTATGACACCGCGTTTCGATATTCAGGGCCAGGCTGGCGAGAGCGCTACGCGCTGGAGCACCTGAAAAATCTTGAACTTGCGGCCCATCACTTCCATCAGCAGGTCGAAAACTTTTTTCAGGATCCAGAGCACACGGAACATGATTATATCAATCTTCTCACGGCTCATCATGATGCAGATTCGACCGTGTGGGATCTCTCAGCCATTCGTTTCCAGCATTTTAGCATTCAATGGCAAAACATAGGCCGGCTCATGAGCGAACTGGCTTTCTACTACGCAGGGTCGGATCCCTTTCCAAATCCAACACCGGTCAGGGTTGTCATTACACAAATTGATCAGGGGGGGAACGTCTTTGACACCACTCTAAGAATTCATGGCTACCTTGAAGGAACTGGTATTACCCATGCAGGCGTTTACATCGACGGCAGACTAAATGGAACGCTTCATGTGACTCCATCAACGGAACGCCATCAGTTCTATGCGCGTCTCAAATGGCCTAGATTTTCAGGACAACATCTTGTTGAGATTCGGGTTCGGCAACAGGGTTATCCCGAACAGACCGTCTGGTCGAGAGTGTTTTAGCTTAGTCATTCGCCCATTCGTCATAGAACCGAACGGCGTCCCAGATCACTGAAAATTCAGCACGGATATTTTCAAGATCATCGATGTGTTTAAATTCATCGCTATAGAATCCCTCAAGCGAAAAACCGTAAGGGAGGGCATAGGTGATCGTCACATCGAATCGTTCCCCAGCCGGGTATTTCTCATCATGCGGATAATCAAAATCGGATGTGACAATGGTAAATCCCGCCTGAATAATCAGTTTCGTTACCGGTTGACTTCTCACGTGCACACCTACCGCATAGCTCTCATCGTTCCCAACTTCGACCATACTCTGGGCCACAATGTCTTTAATAAAGATCTTGCCGATTTTCCAGGATGCTTGCAGCGGAAGAAAATCGCTGTGATCAAAACGCTCAAATCCAACAGCCAATTTAAACCCATCTAAAAATTCAGCGGATTCAACAAGGACGCTGTTCGAATTGTTATCCCCCACCAGGCGATCGACACCGCGATGAAAAACATTTTCCCTCGTCTTATCGCCAAAGAACGTAGATTCAGCCGTTACACGCTCAATGAATTTTCCAAAACTGCTCTCAAGCAATTTCCTGACGTTCAATTGCATACGATAACCGGTAAGATAGCTGTCAGCATCTTTGAGCGTAACCTGAGATCCCAAACCATAATAAGGATAAAAAGATCCAACTGTAAATTTCGCCCCCTCGATAGGCTGAAGCTCGGCATAAAGATTTCTAAAATTAAAGTGAAATTGCTGATTCTCCCCTCCGGAAATTTGCGTGAATCGATCG
Source organism: uncultured bacterium (assembly GCA_964392415.1). Taxonomy (GTDB): domain Bacteria; phylum Bdellovibrionota; class JACOXK01; order 2-02-FULL-40-11; family 2-02-FULL-40-11; genus CAYJMQ01. The sequence continues at coordinate 19,955 of CAYMPL010000010.1, forward strand.
GTAATTTTATCCCCTGTTGCCCCGTCGAGATGAATGGCGAGAAAATCGTCCTTAAGATGGAGCGATCCCCCAAGCCTGATCATCTCCTGAATAACCTTCTGGTCGTCTTTGGCCCCCTCGCCATTTGTTTTGATACGCGCGCGCGTCTTCGTATCAAGCGTGTCGATTTGAATAGAGCTGTCATCCTCCTCAAAAAGCGAGAATCGGGCTCCCAAAATGGAATCCTCTTTCTTTTCCGATAGCCCCAGATACCGGGCCGCCTCATCTAAATAATAGCGTTGTAAAGAGGCTCTCGCCTTCCTGCATTTCGTTATCATTCTCCCCGCAAAAAACCGAACCTGCATTTAAGAACCAACCTATATTAATGATAAATAGAAAAATCATTAATTTCATTTTTCCTCCCTCGTTATCCAAAAGTGTCATCCTGAGGGCGAAGCCACATGTGGCGCAGCCCGAAGGATCTCCAGCGGGGGAGCTATCATTTCAAAAACGGCTTGTCAAAAAAAAGGCCCCTTGAAAAGCCAAGGGACCTTTTTTTATCTGTCCTTAACTGAGTGTTAATCTATTCTTTATCGTCTCTTTGATCTGCCTCTTTGGTGAGCTTTTGGATGGCGCTGCGGCTTATATTTCTTATAGAGCCCTTTTTTCTTCCCTTTCCCCTTTTTAATAGCCTGCTCTTTCCCGACCGGGTGACCGGCATGCTCTTCGGCTTTCTGTTGACCGACCGCCTCAGGTGCAGGTTCTGCGAGCGGCGGCTCTTCACCCACCGGCTTTCCACCATGCTCTTCTCCGGACGTCGGCACCGGCGTCCCTCCATGTTCTTCCTGAGCGATGGCAAAGGTTGAAAGAAATAAACCACACAACACAACGACGAGTTTTTTCATACACATTCTCCTTATTGGACTACGAATATCCGCTTTTATGATAAAAAGTAAACAGAAAAAAAGATCAGAGAGACCGGCACATTTATCTCTCGCTCTCCCGCGGCGTCCTTACCAGACGAAAGCCGACAAAGTCATAGCGATAATTGGGACCGCCGTTGTTGCGTTCCGCCGACCGCAAGAGATTGGGATAGTGGTTCCAACTTCCGCCGCGAAAAACACGGTTCCAACCTGTGTGGTTATTGACGGGATCTTTCACGCCATTTTTTAATTCGCCATTTTTTAATTCATCAGGCGTCAAACCATAATTCTTATCATATAAATCTTCAACCCATTCCCAGACATTTCCATGCATTCCATATATCCCTCCGATCGGTTTTCTGGAGTTTAAAACCGGATGGGTTTGGCTATAGGAGTTTTCACGGTACCAGGCATATTCCTTTAATAAATTCGTGTCATTCCCGAACCCAAAGACACTCTTGGCCCAATGATTCCCCCTAAGATCTAAAAATCCATCTGGAATCAAAAGATTATTTGTCTCCTCTTCCGGCACCCCGCTTAGCCTTGCCGCATATTCCCACTCCGCCTCTGTAGGGAGCCGGTAGTCATATTCATTTTGTATCTGATTCAGCCTTTCAATAAATTTCTTTGAATCCTCCCATGAAACAGATTCTACAGGGTGATCAGGGCAAATTTCTAGTTTTGCATCATAGCTCTTACAGTAATTTCCTCCTCTAAAATGAGAAGGAGCCTTCCCCATCAGGGCATACCATTGAAGTTGTGTGACTTCCGTTCTTTGCATCTCAAAATCTTTTGTTAAAGTAACCGTATGCAGCGCCTCATTCAATGAATCCCTCATCGTTTCAGATTCAGGACTCCCCATTTGAAATATCCCTTTGGGAATATAAATAAATCCTTCTTTAGGAAACAAAATGTCTTTTAATCTAAATTGAGTAACAATCCCCTCTAAAATCCCCCATCTTTCCAAAAAATTCCCGTTGATGTCCAAAACCCACGACGACTCGGAACCAAAAATCTGAAAACCATAATCCCGGCTCATCGTAAATAAATGAAGGTCTGGAAAAAATGTGTAGCTATCGAAAAATTTCCGTTCAATAACACTCTTATCTGAAAATTCTATAATCAGATAATCCCTTCCTCCATTTAACTGGGCCCCCTCTTCTTCCCTCCCATTTTTTATATGAACTGCCGGCATAAACTTCATTTCATTTTCAGCGATGTTTTTTATCATTTCCATTTTCCGATCGATCCGACCACTTGGCTTGTCTCTTCTGAAAGAACTTTTCCCATAATAGATGGAAAACTCCCTGACCATTCCCAAAAGGCAAAAGGCGGAAAAAAAATCCCCCTGCTCAAACAAGGCATCCGACAGCTGTTCATGCCAAAAGCCCCCTTTTTTCGTTGGAAGATATGGCGCAATCGTTTCGAAAATAAAAAATCTTTCATCAAAGCTTATCTCCTTATCTTGCCTGGCAGCTTCAAACAAACGATCAAAAATATAATCTGCCGGCTCTGCGAGCGGCGGCTCTTCGATAGTGTCTGGCTCTTTCCCCCCGGTTATTTCCAAAAGCCCTTTCATTTTTTTCCAAGCCAAAAGCCGGGCCGATTCAAAATTTTGCCGGCGATCCATGGGAATAAGGAGGTTCGGCATTTTTTGGGCAATGTCCAGATAGGTTCTCCAGGCAAGGTGTCTCTTCCCATTTTTGAGGTACGTTTCGGCCTGGCTAAAACGCCTCATGGCAGAGGGGAGCAAAAATTCAGATGAATCTTCCACCCGAATGCGATTTTTTTCTTCAACCTCAAAGTGGTTATCCCCCGCATATCCTGAATGGAAGGTAAAAAGAGAAGCGAATAAAAAAGATAAAATCCAATACCTATTCTTCATAATACTTCAGCCCAAAAAAGTAGGTATTTATACCATTAGCCTCTCTCTTTTTCAACACCCCAATTTCTCCTTGTCATTTTTTTCAGGATATGGCAGCAAAAGACCGGCAAAAACCGCATGAACAAACATTCATATATATTTAAATTTTCCATTCTTCTCTTTCTTTTTCCCGTCTTTTCTGGTTTTTCGGATGAAAACCAAGACCTCTTTTCTGAAGTCATTCTTTTTTATGATGTCAACAGCCAATATGTAAAAGAGGCGCTTCAAGAAGCGCTAGGGATTTCAAAAGAGAGCGGGGAAAGCATCATCCTTCTCAATAACCCCATCCGGGATAATCCGCAGGCGACCGGTCAGGGGGGCGGAGCGACAGGATCTGTGATCGTCGGCGCGCCAACTATTGATGAAGGGGTCCGGAGCGATTTCAAACTATTGGGGGGAGAAGCGCTCGTCAACCTCTCTTCCCCTGAGCGCGTTCAACTCGCAAAAAAGATTGTTCAAAGAATCGATTATCGAAGAGAGATTGTCGATATCGAATTTGAACTTATCAGTATCGACCGAAAGATCCTCAATGAGACAGGACTTACTCTTGAAGCCCTTCTTGAAGGATTTAAGACGGCTCCGGAAGAAATCGCCGAAAATTTATCAAAAAACGCGGCCGATACGAGCGCCCTTGAAATTGCAGATGTCAGCTCAGCCTCTCTCGGTGTGGGGACATTGGGGCTTTCGGTTCAGCATACCTTTCATAAGCTCAGAGCCCAGGTGAGCGGCGATCTGACCCAACGAAATCTCAAAAATCTCGTGACTGTCATAAAGACGATAAATCTCCCTGTCCGATCGGGCTTGAGCGCCCGCTATCTGCTTGCAACCAGGGATGTGATTGTCACCCAAAATGCTTTTTCGACCGGAACGACAGAACTGACAGGAGGCGTCACTCTTGTTGTTCGTCCCATGATCGATCGGCTGAGGGGGGAATCCCCAGCAATCATCATCGATTTTATTTACAGCAATGGAAGCGTTTCTTCTTCTTCGGACAACCCCGATCCAAAACGTTTGCCGAGAGTAACACATCTTGAAAACAAACAATCTTTTTCGGTTAAGCCTGGAGAAATCACAGCCCTCTCTTCCCTTGTCTCTCAGTCTGACGAATCGATCGATACAGGTGTAAATTTTCTTAAGCTTCTCCCGATTGGAGACAAAAAAATTGTTTCCGAGGAAAGACTCGACTTTATCCTTCTTCTTCGCGCCAATATTCGAACAGATTCACAGATTTCTCTGCCGGAACTTCTCTATGAGCATCCCCATTTAAGAAACACGCTCCTTGGGGAGGAACTATTGGAGGAGGGCTACAGCGCAGAACTGAAGAGCGACCTCGCCAAACATGACATCATGCGCTCTTTTCGGCTTGTGTCGCTCAACAAGGAGCATCAATCGGCTCTGAGCGCCCCGCTTCTTCTGGAAGTCGCCAAAAGCAGCAAAGCGCTCGATGAAACGGTTTTTCTGGTTTCGGTCAAAAGCCATTGTCTTCCCGCTGCTATTTTAAGTGTCGGCGTCTGCAGTAAAATCACAGAATGGGAAAAAAAGGTGACGCTCAGGCAATTGGCCACCATCGGTCTTCCACTCGACCTCGAGCTTGAAGATGGAGAACACTATTATCTCATCGTTCGCGACGCATCGGAATCAAATCCCGAACCGGGCCGCGCGCTGATCAAATTCGTTTGGCACGAAGACGCGCGCATCATTGAACAGCTGGAACAGCTGAACCACACCCGCTACGGCGTTGTGGTAAATGAGAAGTAAGAATAGAGGAAGTCACCGAGAGGCCTGATGGGCGTCCTGATGCGCCGTCATCATAGAAAGACCATTGTTCACAAGTCCAAGCGCGTGCCCCATTTCATGAACAAGCACGGACTGTTCCACTTTTTCCTTGTCCTGTATATTAACCGAATTGACCACATCCTTAAAAACAGCGATGATTCGCGTGTTTCCAATACTGACACCGAGAATATTGTTCTTTCCCTCAAATAAACCTTTCAGATAAACAACCACAAACGATATCTCACTCCCTGTTTCATCCCGCACATGAAAGGAATCCGCAAGAGAAACAATCTCCGCTGATGTCCACTCAGTCTTGTTTTGAACTGAAATTTCGGTCATCTCCGCCAATGTTTTGGGAACGCGAATGGCTGTCGCCCTGCGTATTTCAAAAAGTTTTTTTATATTCACTTCCAAAATATCCCACCATTGATCATTTCCAAGAACAGACATCTTTCCCACCAGAGGCTGGGCATTCGGTTCATAAATAACTTTCACGGTCAGCGTGTTCATCCGAGCTTCATTTGAAAAAAAAGCAGCCGCAGATATTTCGTCAGCCCCACTAGCTGCCGTCTGCCTACTCAGCTGATCTTGAAATTGTTGAATATCTCCGCACCCGGACAATACGATAAGCCACACAAAAAATAATAAAGAAGATCTTTTCACTGATCACTCCCTGACAATGACACCGACTCCAAAATGAACTGTCTACTTGAAATTTTAGCCCGTTTCCCAGGAAAATAAAGCGCTTTTTCATCCGTTAATCTGATCTTAATAAATTATAAAATTGAAGAAAAGTGAATCTGAAATAAGCCATTTATTCTTTGACAATTCTCATAAGTCCTTAGATTGAAAATTAGAAAGAATTGAAGCAGACGAAGCCTCCGCGGGAGACGTGGCCGACGACTCTGAGCTCGTGGAAATCACCCCCAAAAACATACGGATGAGAAAGAAGTAAAAATGATAAAACCGAATTATGCCCCTGCTAGTCTGTTTCCTTAAATTCTTGGAGCGCTGATCTGACTCTGGGATCAAAGATAAAACAGTCCAGTATTTCAGATGCCCTAATTCTCACTCCAAAATCAGGATCTGAAAGCGCGGAAATGAGGTAAGGAATCGTCTTTGGATTTCGGATCATGTCGAATGCCTCTAACACCTGAAAACGAACAATAGGGATGGAATCCGAAAGCATCCGAATCAAAATATCTGGAACGGATAGACCTCCGATTTTACCCAAGGATAAAGCCACCGCTTCCCGCACATGAATGTCTGGATCTTCAATCAAATTTTCAAGAAAAGAAATTCCTTCACACCATTTTAACTCACCCAGAAGACGAACGGCGCCATATCGCATCAACGGATCTTTATTTTCCAGATAGGGTTTTATTTTTTCAAGTACCTCTTTTATACCGAAATTTTGAAGGGCTCGTTTTCCATAATAAGCCGCTGAACTTCCAGGATGTTGAATCAGATGTTGAACCAATCCCCCGATAGTCTCTGGATCCCCACTACGTCCCAACGCCCATGCGGCATACATTCTGATACTTTCACTTGAATCTTCCTGAAGTCGCTTCAATATCAATGGAACCCCTTTTTTGCTTTGAAGCTCCCCCAGCGCGTTGATTGCCTCAAAACAAACGGCGGGATCCGAATCATTTAAAAGAGGGATCAGATGATCCTCTCCTTTTCGAATCTTTACCTCCCCAATCCCACGAACCGCCATCGCCCGAACCTCTGGATCTTTGTCATTCAAGAGAGGCAAAAGGGACCGATAGGCATCCTCACCCTTCAATTCCCCCAAACTTTTCGCAACCATTTTTCGAACCTCTCTATCCAAATCATCCGCATAAGATGCCAAAGCGGGAATCGCTTCTTTCATACCAATCTTACCGAGCGCCCATGCAGAAGCGGATCGGATCTCTGGCGCCTCATCCTTCAAGATATCCAAAAGAGCGGGAAATGCCTCTTTCGATCTCAGCGCCCCCAAAACAAAAGCGCTATTTCTCCTTTGAACAACATCTCCATGAAAAAGTAAAAATAGATGTGAACCTATGTCCACATCTTCCATCATCCCCAACGCCCATTCTGCCGTTCTCCTCACATACTCCTCAGAATCTCCGAGAAAGAGAGCAATTAAGGGGTCGGTGGCATCCCTCGCTTTCATTTCCCCCAAAACAGAAGCAGCCGCGTTGCGGACAACGCCACTCTTATCCAAAAGTAGTTCGACCAATAAAGAGCTTGTCTCTTCCAATCGAAATTTTCTCAATCGCCAGACTGCCGCTTCCCGAACATCGGCGCTTTCATCTTTGAGCGCATCAAGGATGTGAGAAAAAGTCGATCCGGCCTGAGGAGGAAGCGCCCGAAGGGCTGAAGCTCTGACCTGGCTGTTTCGATCTGATAAGGCCTTGCTCAAACGCTTCTCAATATCATTATCCCAAATTTTAAAGAGCGCCCCTCTTGCTTCTTCTCTCATCTTCGCATCACGATCGTGAAGAGCTATCCGGATAAAAACATCAGATGCTTCTTTTAAATAAAAGGGGGCAATTTCAGAAAGACCCCTCACCCCGCCGATCCGGACCCCTTCATCCGGACTTTTAATGGCTGAAAGGTAAGGCGCTGGATCGTGATTCCATATTCTCGCCTCTTTGAGATACCGCCTCAAAAGATCGATTTTAATTTCATAAAATGGCCCCCGAAGGGTCAGTAAATGACTTTCAAGTTCATACTCGTTCGGTAAAAAATGCATGAATAAAAGCGGCGTCTCTGTCATTGGAAAAGAGAATTGGAAAATAAAAAGACGATCGTCGCCATTAAATTCGATAGCGAGGGTCTTCTTCTCAAAAAGATACTTTAAGGAGATTTTAAATTCTTTTGAAATTTCAATTTCGAAAGGAAAATAAATATCTGTCTGCCGGGATTCAAATAAGCGGTGGGACTGAAATCTATTTTTTAAAACCCTTTCTATTTCCTGAATCTGAACAAAGCGATCTTCTCCTCCATGCTCTTTAAGAATAGAAAGCAGGAGATGAAGGGTTTGGGCATCCCTCACAGATCCCCTTTCAAAAAGCCTCCCCAGAATAAAAAGATATCCTTGTGCCCCCTCTGTTTCCAGCGCCAACCAGGGCTTTTCAAGAATCTTTTGGGAAAGTTCCTGAAAAAAAGTGTCATCCCACGTTGTTCGGAGAAGGTGAAGATCCCTTTTCCATGCATGATAGAATCTTTTTTCCAAAAGGGCTTTAAATGCCGGATTCTCTCTCATCAGGCATTTCATCTCTTCAATCACCGCATCTGAAAGATGACGGTATTGATTTTGAGAAACCTGAACGACAAGGGACCGGTTTTTGACATCTAGCAGAGAAAGATATTCTTCTAAAACCTGATCCCAATCGTTCTTTTCAATGAAAGTCTGAATTTTTTTGAATTTGGATTCAAGAAATTCATCCTGTTCAAAAAACAGATGCGGCGTCGCAAAAAGCGGACATATAGAAAATTTAAAAAACAAAAGAACAGTAAAAAAAAGAAGCTTTTGTTTCATATTTGTCTTTTTAATTTTAGCAATGGCTATGTCAGAAAAAAGGAAAGGTCAATGTGAAAATGGTTTTGGCAAAATCGGGGTGAGTGTACGGTATGCGAACCGGTATTGGCAAGGGACAAGTTCCCTTTGGACGGTAGCAAATTGTAATATATTTCTTGATAATCCCCTAGAAGGGGATTATTATGAATTATAGTGCAAAATAAAAATTTGAAACTCGGTTCTATGGAAATCGGATTCTTTTCTTGGATTCAACTTAAGCAGAAATCACAGGTTAGGCTGCCAGAAGTAGAGACTGTGTTAGGTCTTACCAAACGGCAAGCTATAAAATTGCTCAGTCGCCTCAGTCAAAATGGTCTTATCCTCCGCATTGCAAAAGGGATATATCTCGTTCCGAATAAATTGCCTGCTGGTGGGAAATGGGGTCCCAATAAATACTGGGTACTGCAGCAATATATGAATCTTACCAATACAGAATATCAGATTACTGGACCTGATGCTTTCAATAAATACGGTTATTCTGATCAACTTCCTTTTGAAATCGCTGTTTATAATACAAGGTTTTCTCGGAATAAAAAAATTGGACAGCTTCGCTATCAGCTTATTAAAGTTCATCCAAGAAGAATAGGTGGCATAAAATGGCTTCAGATCGAAGGAAACAGGATTCCATTTTCTTCGCCCGGACGAACGCTAATGGATGCTCTCTATGATTGGAGTCGGTTCAATACAATTCCTTCTGTGTTCAACTGGATAAGAGAAAGGAAAAATGACAAAAATCTTATATCTGAATTTGTGGATTCAACTCTTCAATTTGGAAATGTGGGTACCATACGACGCCTCGGATATTTTTTAGAATTTGAAAGACTGACACCATGGATCAAAAAAATAGAGAAAAAAGTTCCGAAAACACAATCTTTTATTGCATTGAATCCCAATAAGCCAAAAAAAGGAAAGATTAATAAGAAATGGGGGCTAGTGATCAACAGTGATTAAAAAAGCTTATACGCCGATTTCCCTCTTTCATGAACAGGTAGACGAATTTCGCGCGGCATTGGAATATACTCAGAGTGCGACAACATTTCCCGCTGAACTCCTGGAAAAAGATTATTTGAGCACACTCATACTTGATAACATTTTCCAACAGACAAATCATTCACTCGTATTTAGAGGGGGAACATGTCTCAACAAAGTCCATCTTGGCTTCTATAGAATGAGTGAGGATTTAGATTTCACAATTTCAACGCCTGAAGGCACGAGCAGAAGCACACGTAGTAAAATGGTTTCTCCATTAAAAGAGGCTCTTTCAACTCTTCCTCAGGTTCTACCGATATTCTCAATTTCTAAGCAACTTGAGGGTAGCAATAATTCGACGCAATACCGTGCTGAAGTATTCTATCAATCTTGTATTACAGGGCAACCGTCCAATATCACGATCGAAGTTGGACTGCGAGAGAGTCTTCTCAGAAAACCATTGCAAGGGGAAGCTAAAACTATTCTCATAAATCCATTTACTGGAAGAGCTGTGGTTTCTCCCATTAGAGTAGTTTGTTTTGATATCCTAGAAGCGTTTTCTGAAAAATTGAGAGCGGCAGTATGTAGGAAAATTCCAGCTATAAGAGATCTTTATGATATTTTTTATGCGATACAAAAAAATCTTATAACGCTTACTGATTCAACTTTTAAAAACCTAGTTAGAAAAAAAATCATGGTTCCTGGAAACTGTTTGATCCCGCTCACAGAAGAACGCATAAAAGAATTTCGCCGTCAAATCGATACAGATCTTCGACCGGTTTTAGGTGAGGAAAACTTTAAAAATTTCGATTTTGAAAAAGTCGTCATTCAAATCAAAAGTATTATTGATGATTTAAAATTTTAAAAATCGGGGTGAGTGGATTCGAACCACCGACCCCCTGCTCCCAAAGCAGGTGCGCTAAACCAGGCTGCGCCACACCCCGACATTTTTTCTTTTTCGCCCATTGCACGAATTAAAAAAACAAGATTCAAAGTTTTTAACAAAGCCTCTTTACTTTGACAACGGAAATATAAACATACTAAGCTATAGATCCTTCGGGCTACGCCCTCAGGATGACATAAACGAGTTATACCCGCAGGATGACAGATGTCAGAAATTTTTAAAATTTTCTTCAGGCTCGGTCTTTTTGGTTTTGGCGGCCCCATCGCAACGGTCGCAATGATGGAGCAGGAACTTCAGCATAAGAGAAAATGGCTGAGCAAAGAACGGTTCCAAAGAGCCTATACCCTTTGCAAAATCATCCCCGGTCCGATGGCCATACAGATGGCTGTTTATTTGGGAACATTGCGTGCGGGAATTTTGGGTGGAATTCTCTCAGGTTCGCTCTTTATCCTCCCCGGAACGTTGATGGTTGGCATGCTGACTTATATCTATTTTCAGAAGGGCGCGGTCGAAATATTTGATCTTATATTCTATGGCATGAACCCCGTGGTGGTAGCCATTGTTCTCGAAAGCACATTTCGCCTTGCAAAACAAAATCTCTTGAAAATCAAGTTTATCCTCCTTTCTTTTTTCAGTTTCTTCTTCATGATGAAATGGAGCAGTTATGAAATTTTTTTGATTCTTGGCGCGGGTCTATTCAGTATTCTTTGGGATCATTTTTCTTCTCAATATAAAAAATTTTTCGATCTTTCCCCCCTCCTTCTTCTCCTTGCCTTAAGCTTTAAAGCCGGAACGCTGATGTTTGGAGGGGGATTTGCCATTATTGCGCTGCTCGAACATCAATTTGTAAATGTCTATCATTGGATGACGCATAAAGAATTTCTGGAAGGGCTCACAATAGGACTGATGACCCCGGGTCCCGTCATGTCCAGTCTTGTGTTTTATGGATACAAGATCTCGGGACTTTCCGGTGCCATTCTTTCTCCGGCTGTCGCTTTCATCCCTTCTTTCGCCTTTGTTTTTCTGATGCGTCCTATTTTTCAAAAAAAAGAGGACGCGCCCTATTTTAAATCATTTGTGGAAGGGGCGATCCCCGCGATTGTGGGAGGAATCATTGCTTTTTTGATTCCACTGGGGGGATCGGCAATCGTCGATGTTTTTACAGCTGTAACTGTCGTCGTCTCTTTTTGTCTTTTGATACGAAATCTCTTCCCCTCCTGGGCGCTGCTTCTATTGGCAGGGGGAATTGGGATGGTCGTCAGGCTATTCTAGCGACCCGATCGCTTCTCTTTGAATGGCGATCAGATGTTCAATTCCGCGCCAGCCAAATTCAAGCATTTCATGAAGAACCTCAGGGGGAAAAGGCGTTTTTTCCGCAGTCCCCTGAATCTCAACAAGCTGCTTTCGGCTTGTCATGACAAGATTCATATCGACTTCAGCCATCGAATCTTCTGAATAGTCGAGATCGAGCCGCAGTACCCCCTGAACTTTTCCAAGGCTGACGGCAGCAACATAATCCCTGATCGGCTCCCGGACCAAATCCCCTGCTTTTTTCATTTTTTTAAACGCCTCCACCATCGCCACAAAACCACCGGTCAGTGAGGCAGTGCGGGTACCGCCATCGGCCTGAATCACATCGCAATCGATCACAATCTGGCACTCTGGAAAGGCTTTAAGATCAACGATAGAACGAAGCGACCGGCCAATAAAACGCTGGATCTCAGAAGTTCTGCCAGAGAGCTTTTGCCGCTCACGCTTTGTCCGGGTACTCGTTGCACGGGGGAGCATCGAATATTCGGCAGTCACCCATCCGCTCGCCGACTGCTTTAAAAAAGGGGGAACATCGGGCTCAATCGTTGCCGTGCAAATCACTTTGGTATTTCCAAATTCAACCAGCACAGAGCCCTCGGGATGAATCAGATAATCGGTCGTAAGCTTAATGGGACGAAGCTCATCGTTCCCCCGTCTATCAACGCGCATGTGTCTTTTCCCTCATCTCAAGCCGGGCGGCCCTTCGTTTTTCACCATCTTTATATCTTCTTTTTTCGACTTGAGATACTGGTTTCACCGGGGGAACAGCAATCGGGCGGCCGGTGTTGTCTGTTGCAACAAATGTAAAATAGGCGCTGGAGGCATGTTTGGTCTTCCCCGTAATCGGGTCTTCAGCATCGACCCGGACGCCAATCTCCATCGATGTTTTTCCGGTATAGTTCACACTCGCCTTAATCGAAACAATCTCTCCAATTTTAATCGGCGAATGAAAACCCAAGGCATCCACACAGGCAGTAACCACAGCGGTCCGGCAGTGACGAAATCCTGAGATTGCAGCCGCGATATCCATCCATTGCATCACCCTCCCGCCAAAAATGGTTCCAAGGGAGTTCGTATCCTGCGGCATCACGATTTCTGTCATTTCAACCTGGGATTCTGAAACGGCTTTTGCTTTCATAAAAGAAAAGACAGAGGTAACACGCCACCAAACAATGTCAACAACAATTTGATTTTTCAAGGTTTTTCATATAGATATGGTGTCTTTTGTATGCATTACTTTGAATATCAAGGGGACACCCTTTTTTGCGAAGCTCTCCCTCTCCCAACCCTTGCTCATGAGGTCGGAACCCCAGCTTACATTTATAGCGCCAAAACCATTCAGAGACACTTTCACGCATTTCATGATGCCATTGCAAATCACGATCATCTGATTTGCTATTCTGTAAAAGCCAATTCAAATCTCTCTATTCTAAAACTTCTCGCAAGAGTCGGCTCGGGATTCGATATTGTTTCAGGGGGTGAGCTTTTCCGCGTCATGAAAGCCGGCGGCGATCCTCAGAAAGTGGTTTTTTCCGGCGTCGGAAAAACAGAAGAAGAAATACGCTATGCGCTTGAAAATAAAATCTTAAGTTTCAATGTCGAATCCGAACAAGAACTTACCGTTATTCAAAAAATTGCCCGGGAGCTTTCAACCCGTGCTCCTGTTTCATTGAGGGTCAATCCCAATATCGATCCAAAAACACACCCCTATATTTCGACGGGACTTAAAGAAAATAAATTCGGAATTCCCATTGAGGAGGCATCGAAAATCTATCAGAAAAGCGGAAGTTTTTCGCATATCGATTTTATAGGAATCGACTGCCACATCGGTTCCCAAATGCTCTCGCTCAAACCGATTTTAGAGACACTCAAAGAACTTAAAAAAATGATTTCCAGTCTGAGAGATTTCAGAGTCACTATCCGTCATCTCAATCTTGGCGGGGGATTGGGAATTCGTTATAGCCTTGAAGCTCCCCCATCGCCGCAGGAATACATTGCAGAGATTCTGAAAGAAACGAAAGAGCTGGGTGTGAAACTTCTCTTTGAACCAGGCCGGACGATTGTGGGAAATGCGGGAATCCTTCTGACAAGGGTTCTTTACACAAAGAAAACATCCGACAAACATTTCGTCATCGTCGATGCGGCGATGAACGACCTCATCCGCCCGGCGCTCTATCATGCCTATCAGGAAATTTGGCCTGTTGAGAAAAAAGAGGGAGAAGCTCAAAAAGTGGATATCGTTGGCCCTGTCTGCGAATCCGGAGATTTTCTTGCGAAAGATCGTCCCCTTCCATCTGTAAAACCAGGAGATCTCCTCGCTATCATGAGCAGCGGGGCTTATGGATTCTCCATGTCATCCAACTACAACTCGCGAAAACGGGCTGCTGAGGTTCTCGTCGATCAGGCATCGTATAAAATCTGCAGACGGCGTGAAACAGACGAAGATCTGATTTCAGGAGAAGAGCTATGATTGTCATGAAATTTGGCGGAACGTCCGTTGGATCTGCATCCCAAATTCGCAAAGTATCAGAGATCGTCGCTGCCCATCTTCACCGGAATCCTCTCATCGTTGTATCTGCTTTCAGCGGCGTCACAAATTACCTCGTAAAATTGATTGAACATATGGTTCAGCATAAACCAATCGATCTTCCTAATGATGTGGCAGAATTAAAAGGGCGGCATCGTTCGGTTATCGAAGAGCTTGGACTCTCTCCAAATCTCCTTAATGATGAATTTAAGGAGCTTGAATCCCTTCTTATGGGGGTATCTCTTCTTCACGAATGCAGCGATCGGCTTAAAGATCGGATTCTTTCCTTCGGTGAATGCGTTTCATCAAAGATTGTTTCCCGGTATTTGGAGCGGGTTCTTCCCATAACGCAGCTTTCTCAAGTCATCCATGTTTGCTCTTATGATCTGGGGCTCATCACAAATTCTACTTTTGGGCAAGCCGTCCCCCTTCCGGAATCAGCAGAGCGGATTCGGAAAGAAATCTCAAAATTTGACAACACACTGATCGTCACAACCGGATATATCGGAAAAGATCTTTCAGGAAACATTACCACGCTGGGCAGAAATGGCAGCGACTATTCTGCCGCTATTTTTGGCGCCGCGCTTGACGCGGATGAAATACAGATTTGGACAGATGTGAATGGCATTATGTCTGCCGATCCCCGTCTTGTCGACAACACGAGGCAAATCGACAACATGAGTTTTGAAGAAGCCTCTGAGCTTGCATACTACGGAGCGAAGGTCATTCACCCTTCCACGATTTTGCCGGCGATGAAAAAAAACATCCCGGTTCGAATTCTTAATACGAACAATCCCGCTGGAGGCGGCACAACCATTCACAGCTATACACGACTTGAGGACGGTTCTGTAAAATCGATCGCCCATTTTACGGGAATTACGATCATCAATATCATCTCGACCCGCATGCTCGCGCATCACGGTTTTTTGGCAAAGATTTTTGATCTCTTCGCAAAACACAAAATCAGTGTCGATATGATCTCAACATCCGAAGTCACTGTTTCTGTGACCACGAAAGACGGGCAAAATTTATCCCCGCTTCTTTCGGATCTACAGACGATTGCCGATGTCACCATTGAAAGAGGACTTTCGGGAATCAGCATTGTCGGCGAGGGGATACGCGACGATGTTTGCGTGACAGATCGTGTTTTTTCAAAACTTCTGGGATCACAAATCCCGATTCGCATGATTTCGATGGGAGCATCCAAGATCAACTTAAGTTTCATCATCGACTCGAATGCGTCTCATCAAGCGCTTCAGCTTCTTCATAAAGAATTCTTCTCATAACTCACCGCAAAATCCTGTTGACTAAACAAAAATCTTACCTAAGTATAGGCATGAGATGAAACCCCTCATTCAATTTGACTATACGCATCTCGTCCATAAATTTTCTGAAACACAGCTCCATTCACTCATCAAAAAAAAAGAAGCTGTCCGTCGCGATTTAAAACATAAAAAAGAAGGGGGAGAAATTGGCTTTGTCGATCTCCCTTATCAGGAGAATCCGTCACCGCTTTTGCATTTGGCAGCGGAAGTGCGCCAAACATCAGAAACACTTCTTGTGATCGGAATTGGGGGATCTGTTCTTGGAGCCAAGGCCGCGATTTCGGCGCTGGCAAAAAACAAAAAATTTAAAATCGTCTTTATGGAAAATCCAAATCCAGATTCGCTCTATCGTTTATTTCAAGAAATAGATCTTAAAAAGACAACGATCAATGTCATTTCAAAATCAGGATCAACATTAGAAACCCTGAGCCTTTTTTTCATCTTTTACGAAAGAATGAAAAAAATATTTTCTGCCAAAGAGCTGAAAAAAAGAATCATCGTGACTTCTGAGACCACACCTAATCCCCTGACGACACTTGCAAAACAGTTTGAATGGCGGTGTCTTACGATTCCTTTAAATGTTTCTGGAAGATTTTCCGTGCTCTCTTCGGTCGGACTTTTTCCGATGGCTGTGGCAGGCCTTTCCATTGCCAAACTTCTCGCAGGCGCCCGGTGGATGCATGATGAACAGCGCGAATCATATTTGTATGGAACGCTCGCTTATGGGGCGCACCAGCTTCTTAAAAAATCGACCACTGTCATTTTCCCATACGATGAACGACTTAGCCTTTTTGGCGATTGGTTCTGTCAAATCTGGGCGGAGAGTCTTGCAAAATCGGAACTATCCGGCCCCACACCGATGAAAGCGATCGGCGCACTCGATCAGCATTCGCTTCTGCAGCTTTTCCTCGAGGGGCCAGGTAACAAATGGTATACAACGATTGGCATCGAACACTTTGACACAGATATTAAAATTCCAAAAACATCCCTTATAAAAAACTTCCCCTATCTTAAAAACACCTCTCTCTCAGAAATTTTAAACGCGGAAAAAACGGCAACAGAAAAATCACTCATCGAATATCATAATCCTCTTTGCAGGCTTACACTCCCCTCTCTTTCCGAGGAAACGCTGGGGGCGCTCTTCTTCCATTTCGAACTTGCAACGACTGCGGCCGGTTATCTCTATCAGATCAATCCCTTTAACCAGCCCGCCGTCGATCACGGCAAGGAATGGACAAAAAAACTTCTCCATAAAAAGATATCGGCATTGTAATTTCGGTGTCAATGCCTAATCGATATCTTTACTAGCAGTTTCCTGAAAAACTCGATTTAAAAAAGAATTTTTTTCTTTCTGGAGAAAAAGTCTGACGTAAGCTTTAGTTTTCGTTCGATCGCAATCACGTCTTTTTGCCTCATTTTATACCGCCGCTGCGGAGGTAATTTTTTAGGCATCTGTTCTTTACATTTCTTTTTTCAGAAAGAGCCCTATAGAAAGCCAGAGACCCTTAACTCTCTGGCTTTCTATAGGGCTTTAACAAACTGACCTCATCCAAAAATTTTATTTTTTTTATTTTTCTCCGCTTTTTTATGTGATTTCGCTTGACACACTTTTCTGGAATTTCCACTCTTTTTTCG
>CAYMPL010000011.1:0-36596 GCA_964392415.1 uncultured bacterium
CAGATATCCTCCTCTTACATTTTAACTATTTTTTTGAGAACGTAATATGTTAAATATGCGAGGGAGGGGGCGAAGTCAATCCACTCTATCTATGAAAAAAAACGCTGTTATTGCGGCAATTATTTTTGCTTTAGGCGCCATCCTCGCCTTTTCATTTTATGAGTTTTCTTTGAGTTTTTATGACGATTACTCTTTTCAAAAATCTGAAGTTGATGCGGTTGTGGTTTTAACAGGGGGGCGCGGAAGACTCTCTCCGGCGCTGAGGCTTTTTACGGAAACGAACTCAAAATGGTTTTTAATCGCAGGGGTGGGAGAGAAGATTTCTTTGAATTCGATATTCTCATCAAACGAATTAAATAGCGTCGATCCGGAAAAGATTGTTTTGGAAAAATATTCGAGAAGCACTTACCAAAACGCGACATACGCGCGGGATATCTTGTTGGAAAAGGGGGTTCGCTCTATCCTTCTGGTGACCTCTACCTATCATATAAAGCGGGCGCTGCTTATTTTCCGGTCGATTTTTCCTGAAAATGTGTATGTTCTTCCCTATGCGGTTGAGTCGGATAATTTTCTTTCAGAAAACTGGTGGAGAACTGCGAAAGGATTGAAACTCGCGATTCTCGAATATCTCAAATATCAGTGGTATCGTTGGACATTATAAAGCTTCCACTTCCTTAACACCTATTAAATGAAGTCCATTTTGAATAACTGAGCGTACCGCCGCGACCAGTTTTAACCGCGTCGCCTGAAGCCCTGCATCCTCCTGTATCACACGATGTTCATGATAGAAGCGGTTGAATAATTTCGAAAGTTCAATTAGGTAACTTGCAATATAGGAAGGCTCGAAATTTTGAGCTGCCAATTGAATGGTTTTTGGAAATCGTTCCAGATATCTGATCAGTTCCTGCTCTTCGATACTTTGCAATGTTTTCCATCGGATTGGCTTTGTTTTTATTTTGGAAGCTTTTCGAAGAATACTTGAAGCCCGCGCATAGGTATACATCACATAGGGGCCTGTATCCCCATCCGGATTTAGAATAATATCCCAGTCAAAGACGACATTTTTGATCCGTTTCGATCCAAAATCAGCAAAAATCAGAGCTGAAAGCCCGACGCGTTCCGCAACCTCGCACTTATTTTTGAGTTTTGGATTTTTCTCTTCAATAATTTTTTGAATGAGAGATATTGCTTCTGACAGAAGATCTTCAAGAAGAATGGTTGCCCCCTGGCGTGTGGACATTTTTTGCTCCTTTAACCTGATTTGGCCAAAAGCAACATGGAAACAGCGCGATGCCCAATCATATTTCATCATCTCCATCAGTTTAAAGAGTTGTTTAAAATGAAGGGATTGGGTATCGCCAACCACATAAATCATCCGGTCAAATTGATATTTCGAATAACGATGAAGGAGCGCTGCGGCATCTCTTGTTAAGTAGAGCGATGCGCCGTCAGATCTCAGGATAAGCGCGGGGGGGAGATGGTAAGATGTCAAATCCACAATCAACGCCCCCTCGCTGATTTTGGCCGGTGTTTTTTCTTTGAGAAGCGCAATCGTTTTTTCAATGTCATCATTATATTCACTTTCCGCGGAGATGACGTCGAATGTGATCCCCAGAAAGTCATAGATTTTTTTAAATTCTTTGAGGCTGACCGATTTGAATTTCTTCCAGAGACGAATTGCTTCCCTGTCGTTTTCCTCACATTTTTTAAACCAGAGACGCGCTTCATCTTCAAGGGAGGGATCCTGTTTCACTTCTTCATGGAAACGGACATAGAGAGAGTTGAGATATTTGATCGGGTCTTTTTTAAGTTTTGCTTCATTCCCCCATTTTTTAAAAGCGGTTATGAGCTTTCCAAACTGCGTCCCCCAATCTCCCAAATAATTGATGCCTATACATTTATATCCCAGCGCGAGATAAATTTTTTTAAGAGCATTTCCAATGATGGTCGCTCTAAAATGGCCGATATGAAATGGTTTGGCGATATTGGGCGAGGAGTATTCAATAAGGATTTTTTCCCCTTTTCCAATCCTGCTATGCCCGTAAGATTCCTTCTGTTTTAAAATAGGGTCGATCATCTCTTTCTGATAGAATTCTTTATTGGCGAAAAAGTTCAAATAAGGACCGGATGAAATGACTTTCTCAACGAAGCGGGAAGGTTTAAATTTTTGCGCCAATTCGCGTGAAAGCTCCTGAGGATTTCGTGCAAGCGTTTTTGCCGCGGAAAAACAGGCATACGCGTAATCGCCCTGAGAAACCGTGGGAGGATGTGACAAATTTTCAAGAATTTTTTCCGGCGCTTCACCTGTTTCTCTCGAAAGGAAATCGGCGATTTCTTTTGAAGCCCGAGACGTCATACTTTTTGTCGTTTAGATAAAACGAGTTTAATCGCTTCAGGATAAAGTCTGTGTTCCACGGCGTGGATACGGTTGTGGAGTGATTCTTCTGTATCATCCGGATGAATGGGGACTTCTTCCTGAAGGATGAGAGGGCCTGTATCGACCCCTTCGTCTACATAATGTATGGTACAGCCTGTTTTTGGCAGATGCGCCTCCAGCGCCTTTTTCACGGCATTCAGCCCCGGGAAGTCGGGTAAAAGCGAGGGATGAATATTGAGAATCTGATGTGGGAACGATCTTACAAAAAGAGGGGAAAGAATCCTCATAAAGCCTGCAAGAACGACAAGATCGATTTTATACTCTTTAATCGTTGTGACGAGCATTTGATCGTAGGCTTCTTTGGTTGGAAAGAGCGATGGGTCGATAAAAACGGCAGGGATGCCATGCTTGCGTGTCCTTGCAAGCGCGAAACAGTCGCGTTGATCGCTTAAAACGACTGAGACGAGGGCGGGATAGGCTGGATTTTGGGCCGCCTGAATAACGGCCTCTAAATTGGTTCCGTTCCCTGAAACGAGAACAGCAAGGCGTGCCTTGTTATTTGAAGACAACGATGCTCCCTTTGCGTGGGACGACGGTTCCCATCACGTAAGCGGGTTGGCCCATATTTTTAAGGGTATTAACGACGTCCTGAGCTTTTTGCTGCGGGACAATCAGGATATATCCAATTCCGCAATTAAACGTTCGGAACATTTCTGATTCGGCGATATTTCCGCGGGATTGTAAGAATTTAAAAATCGAAGCGGCGGGCCAGCTCCCCTTTTTAATTTCAACGGCAGCCCCTTGAGGTAAAATCCGCGGGATATTTTCCATAAAGCCGCCGCCGGTGACATGGACCATCCCATGGATCGGGAAGCGCTTGAGAAGCGGGAGCACAGGGCGCACATAGATGCGTGTCGGTGTCAGGAGAATTTCCGAAAGTTTGCCGCCGAGTTGAGGGACCCTTTTATGGATACCGAATTTTAATTTTTCAAAAAAGATTTTTCTGACCAGTGAAAAACCATTGCTGTGAAGGCCATTCGATGCGAGCCCAATCAAGCTATCTCCAAAGCGAATTCCTGTTCCATCAATGACTTTGTCTTTCTCCACAATTCCAACCGCAAAGCCGGCCAAATCATAATCCCCCTTGGCATAGAGAGAGGGCATCTCGGCCGTTTCCCCTCCGATGAGCGCGCAGCCAGCTTCAAGGCAGCCATCGACGATTCCTTTCATGATTTCAGTTGCCTCATTCATGTTGAGTTTTGAAGTAGCAAAATAGTCGAGAAAGAAAAGGGGTTCCGCCCCCATGGCGAGGAGGTCATTCACAGACATGGCAACCAGATCAATGCCGATGGTTTCATGGCGTTTGGCCATGACCGCTATTTTCAGTTTGGTTCCAACCCCGTCTGTTGATGCGACGAGTACCGGATCTTTGTATTTATGAAAATCGATATGAAAGAGAGCCCCAAACCCCCCAATCCCCTTTAAGACGCCAGGGCGATGGGTTTTTTGAGCGAGCGGCTTGATCTTTGAAATAAAAAGGTCGGCTTTGTCGATATCGACCCCGCTCGCCTTATAGGTGGACTCCTCAACTTGCATTTTTCCCTCAGAAAGATTATAAGACTATCTCCGAACCCTCTAAAAAGTCAAGGATGCCAAGAAGAAGATTAAGATAGATAAGGTAAGATAACAGCAAATGATATCACGATACACACGCCCTCGGATCGGAAAGCTTTGGAGCCCGGAAACAAAGTATAAAACTTGGCTCACTGTTGAGCTTGCTCATCTTAAGGTTCTTGCGGAGGAGGGGATCGTTCCAAAAGAGGCGGTGGAAACGATCGAGGCCAAAGTCCAGACTCTCGATTTTTCCATCGGCTGTCGTGAAATTGATGAAATAGAAAAAAAGGTCAAACACGATGTCATTGCGTTTTTGACCTATGTCAGTTCAAAACTGGGTCCCGAAGGACGCTATCTTCATTTTGGTCTCACCTCATCTGATCTTTTAGATACTTCCCTTGCGCTTCTCTTAAAGGAAGCGGCCCAACAGATTCTCGATGGATTAAAGGAATTATTAAAGATCCTGAAAGCAAAGGCTTTTCAATATAAAGGGTTGACTACCGTCGGTCGAACACATGGAATCCATGCGGAACCGACCTCTTTTGGATTGAAGTTTGTCCTTTGGTATGCGGAGATGACTCGTAATTACCATCGTGTCAAAAAGGGACAAGCAGCCATTGGCTACGGTAAATTTTCGGGGGCAGTTGGCAATTTTGCGTATTTAACGCCCGAGATTGAAGAGAAGATTTGCAAGGAGCTTGGACTTAATTTTGCTCCCGTATCGACGCAGGTGATTCAGCGTGACCGGCATGCGGAGTATTTTTCTTCACTCGCTATTTTGGCGGGCTCAATTGAGAAGATTGCGTTGGAATTAAGACATCTCTCACGGACAGAGGTTTGCGAGGTTGAAGAACCATTTTCTCAGGGGCAGAAGGGTTCTTCCGCAATGCCGCACAAAAAGAATCCGATCGGCTCTGAAAATTTAACAGGGCTTGCAAGGATCGTTCGGGGGAATTCCGGCGCCGCTTTGGAAAATATCGCTCTTTGGCATGAGCGTGATATCAGCCATTCGTCAGTCGAGAGGATTATCGCCCCCGACAGCACGATTTTGGTTGATTACATGATCCATCGATTGACAGAGATTTTAAAAGACCTCGTGGTGCATGAAGGGCGTGTTCAGGAGAATTTGGAAAAAACAGGGGGGGCTGTCTATTCGCAGAGAGTCCTTCTCGCGCTGACCCGGAAGGGCGTTTTAAGAGAAGATGCCTATCAATGGATCCAGAAGAATGCGTTTTTGGCTGCCAGAGAGAATCGTTCTTTTTTGGAATGTTTGATGGAGGATCATGATATGCCGGAAAATATTAAAGGAGCGCTGTCCCAGGCGGAACTTCGGGAATGTTTTAACAATGAATTTTATTTGAAAGAGGTGGATAAAGTTTATAAAAGGGTATTTGAGTAAAAAATGGTGACAAAAAAAGAAAAAATTTATGAAGGAAAGGCAAAGATTCTCTACCGGACAGAGGATCCAGATTGCCTCATCCAGTATTTTAAAGACGATGCAACCGCTTTTAACGCAAAAAAGAAGGGGACCATCGTTAACAAAGGGATTTTAAACAATCATATTTCTTCACGGATTTTTGAATATCTCGAAAAAAATGGGATTCGAACCCATTATAAAGAAAGATTGAATGATCGGGAGATGGCAGTTCTCTCTGTAAAAATTATTCCGGTTGAAGTCGTCATCCGAAACCGCGTGGCAGGCTCATTGGCGAAGAGACTTCAAATGACCGAAGGAACAGCGCTTCAAAAACCTATCCTGGAATTTTTTTATAAGAGTGATGAACTGGATGACCCGATGATTTCTGAAAGCTGTCCCGTCGCTTTTGGATGGGTGACTGAACAAGAGCTTGAATATTTAAAATCCCAGGCCTTTAAAATCAACGATTGCTTGAGACGCTTTTTTGAGGAACGGGGGATTGAGCTTGTTGATTACAAGCTTGAATTTGGCAAAACGGATAAGGGTGAAATTCTTTTGGCCGATGAAATTTCTCCAGACAGCTGCCGGCTTTGGGAGAAAGAGACTGGCGAAAAGCTCGATAAAGATCGTTTCAGACGTGATTTGGGGGGAGTCGAAGAAGCCTATCAGAAAGTTTATCGGGCAGTTTGCGGAGATTCCTCAGTCGCTTCGCTTCTTCGGAATGACATATCTCTGGGGAATGACATGTCTTCAGCTGCTTCTATGAAGGCAAAAGTCTATGTTACGTTAAAAAAAGGGGTTTTGGATCCGCAGGGAAAGACCGTCGAGAAAGCATTAAATACTATCGGTTTTCATGAGATCAAGGATGTCCGGATCGGAAAATATATTGAATTAACGCTGCCGAAAGATCTTGCGGCTGACGACGCCAGGAATCAACTTCGGGAGATCTGCGAAAAACTCCTTTCAAATATCGTCATCGAAGATTATCGGTTTGAAATTTTAGAGTAGAAGAAATGAAAACGCTTCAGACGACAAAATGGGGAGTTGTTCAATTCCCCGGTTCAAATTGCGATCACGATTGTTTTTATGTCTTAAAAGAAATTCTTCATCAGGATGTCCGGTTTATCTGGCACAAAGATGATTTTCAGATCGAAGATTTCGATGGCATTGTTCTTCCGGGAGGCTTTTCTTATGGCGATTATCTCCGGTCTGGGGCGATGGCAAAGTTTTCACCGGTGATGAAAAGGGTTATGGAGTTTGCCGGACGCGGAGGGCTTGTTCTTGGAATTTGCAATGGATTTCAGATTCTCTTAGAAGCGGGGCTGCTGCCAGGGGCGATGCTTCGAAATGCCTCGTTAAAATTTATGTGTGATACCGTCTCCCTTTCGATAGAAAATAATGATACCCCGTTTACTTCGCGATATGGAAAACAAGAAAAAATATCTCTTCCGATCGCACATATGGAAGGGAACTATACGATCGATGAAGCGGGACTTCAGGAACTTAAAAGAAACAATCAAATTGTTTTTCGATATGGAGAGAATCCGAATGGTTCGATCGATGATATCGCTGGTATCATTAATAAAACCGGAAATGTGCTGGGACTGATGCCCCATCCCGAGCGCTTTTCAGAGAAAATTCTGGGATGCGAAGACGGCCGCCGCCTCTTTGAGTCGGCGATTGGCGCTTTGGTTTCCTCCAAAAAAAAACTTGCTTTTTAATCAAACCGAAATTATGTTCCCCTCCGCGCTAGGCGCAAAAGGAGGATGGTATGAAAAAGACAATCTTTATTATTTTTTCAATTTTGATCTCGATGCCTTTATTGGCGGCCACTGAGGCCCCTAATTGGGTTGAATGCAAATCTAAAGGTCGCAGGGATACTCTTAAACTTTTCTATATGACCACAGGTGTTCACGGAAAACCGACGTTTACCTATTCAAGGTTGGAGGATGGTCCTTTGTCCCGAAAGATAGTGGCAGAGGGAGAAGCTATCTGGAGCGTTGGGACTGTTTTAGGGCAAATTATTTCAGTGGCAGATCCTAACCGGTCGGCCCCTGATCGGAGTAATGAAGTGGTGAGTCTTGTTTTGCCTGATATTAACTTAACCCCGAGAGATCGTAGGAACCCTGATGCGGCGTACCCGGAAGTTGAATTCGAGACAGTGGTGGTTGAAACAACTTCTAATACATCGTTTGTCGGTTCTCCGAAAGGGGTCGTTCAACATTCACAATATTTTGACGTAGCATGTAGGGCCGGGATAGCTGATGTTGCAAAACCCGGTAACCATTAATACGTCGAGCTCGAAAAAGCTTCTTTAGAAGTAAAGCGTAAGAGAAGATCCGCTCCATTCGAGATTCAATCGATGCTGTGATTTCAACCGCTGCCGCTGTGATTCTTTGATGTTTCGATTGAATTTATAGGCTCCGGAGACAGCGGAGAAAATATTTCCGCCATAAAAGCCTGTTCCAAAGAAGGCCAATATGCCGCCTGCGGCGTAGAGTTCAGCGTCGAAAGATGCATAAATCCCATAGATAAAAATGCCGTTGATAACGAGCGCCGAAAGGCCATCCCAAAACCGTCCCGTATACCACTGGCCGCTCCCAGGGAATATGGCAGACATGATCCCTGCCAGAAGCGGGGAACGACTCGGGTGATCCCCCCATCGATCGATCTCTTCAATCATTTTACCGGCATGTTCTTTGGAAGCGATCGCCGTTACTTTTTTAAACGCCTCCCTCGATCTTTCGAGCTCTTCTTCAAGAAAGAAACTAAAGCCGCGTTGATAATGAGCCGCGTCAATGAGTCGACTTTTTGGATATTTTTCGAGGAATTCCTGCCATTGTGTTCGTGCTGTTGGATGGCGGTTTGCAAGAAAATGGGTCTGGCCGATTAAGAATTCCGCCTTTTCTGAAAAACGGGACTCTTTTTCAGAAAAGGCGGAAAAATATCTTAGCGCGGCATCCCATTTCTCTCCTTTAAGATAGGAAAATCCAATTAAGAATTTCGTTTCATCTGATTGGGAGTGTTTGGGGTATAAAAAAATAAATCGTTTATACTCTGTAATCGCCCGGTAATAATCTTCTTCACGGAAAAGAGAATCTGCAAATGATCGAATTTGGTTTGTTGATTGCGAGGGGGCATTCTGAGGAATGAGAAAGAGGAGAATAGCGATAAGCCTCCCTTTACCCATGGATTTTAAAAAAGGCTCTGTCATTTCGTGATCCAAAAATCGTTTTCATTGAGTGGATCAAAAAAACGCCGCCTCCCGAATTTTTCAATAAGCGGATAATGGCCTTCATTGTGTCCATGATCTCTTATCAGGCGGTCAGCCGCCATCCAGCTTCCGATGATCATGCCATGCCTCTGCATTGCCTGATAGCCGTAATCAGCGCAGGTCGGATACATGCCGCATCTGGCCCCATCGCCGGGGCTTACGATTTTTTGATAAAAATAATATCCGTGTTCAAAGCGGTTATCCCAGAAAGAGCTGCGCTGTTTCGATAGTATTTCTTGGAATATTTCTGGGTCTGTCTCTTGGATGACGGGCGATTTTTCAGAAACAGACCAGGGGTCTGAAAAGCCAGAAAATGGAATCAGAAAAAAAATCAAAAATATTTTTTTCATATTTATACGGGTATATATCGGATTTCCGCTCAGTGCCAGCAGTTTGCTTTTTCGCATAAGTTTCAGTAGAATCCGTGGCCATTCATGAACAGTCAGGGGGAGAGTCAGGGGAATCAGGGAAAAAATCACAAAATCAGCTTGTCCCTCCTTGAATCCCTAAATCTCACGGAAGAAGAATATCAAAGTATTATCATGCATTTAGGGAGGGAGCCGAACCTCACAGAGCTTGCTGTTTTTTCTGTGATGTGGTCTGAGCATTGCAGCTATAAAAGTTCAAAGATTCACTTGAAAAAGCTTCCGACAAAAGGGGAGAGGGTGGTTCAAGGCCCGGGAGAGAATGCGGGGGTCATCGATATTGGCGATGATCAGGTGGTTGTGTTTAAAATGGAGAGCCATAATCACCCCTCTTTCATTGAACCCTATCAGGGGGCCGCGACAGGAGTCGGTGGAATTTTACGCGATGTCTTTACCATGGGGGCGGAGCCAATTTTGCTTCTCAATTCGCTCCGATTTGGAGATCCGAAACATCCCAAAACAAAATTTCTCATTGAAGGGATTGTTTCGGGAATTGGGGGATATGGGAATTGTTTTGGTTGCCCCACGGTAGGCGGGGAAGTCTATTTTCATGAGTCATATAACTTTAATCCTTTGGTGAATGCCTTTTGTCTGGGATTGGCAAAGAAAGATCAGATTTTCTTGGGACGGGCAGAGGGCGTTGGGAATTCTGTGATCTACGTCGGGGCAAAAACGGGGCGCGATGGGATTCATGGCGCTACGATGGCTTCACGTGAATTTGATGATGAAACCGAAGCAAAGAAACCGACAGTTCAGGTCGGAGACCCCTTTGCTGAAAAATTATTGTTGGAGGCATGTCTCGAAGCGATGTCAAAAGGGACTGTCGTTGGCATTCAGGATATGGGGGCTGCCGGTTTAACGTCTTCTTCCGTGGAAATGGCTTCTCGTGCCGGGAGGGGAATGTTTATAGATCTTTCAAAGATTCCTGCGCGGGAAGAAAATATGAGGCCCGATGAATTTTTGCTTTCCGAATCACAGGAGCGGATGCTCCTGGTTATAAAACCAGGGGATGAAGCAGAAGTAAAAAGGATATTTGAGAAGTGGGATTTGGATGCCTCTGTGATAGGCCGTGTGACAGATGATGGCCGCTTTCGCGCGGAGTTCCGCGGGGAAGAGGTGGTCAATATTCCTGTAAAGGCGCTTACAGAGGCTGCACCAGTTTATGAGAGGATTTGTTCTGAGCCGCAGCAAGGAAGTGTGGGAAAATATTTCCCGGAGCGCGAAGTTATAAGTGGGGGGCGATATTTCCCGGAGCGCGCGGAAGCCCACCTGCCAGCGCGCGAAGGGAAGATATCTCCCCACACAGACAACGACTGTGAGTGGGAAAGAATTTTTGAGACACTCGTGACCTCTCCCAATCTGTGTTCAAGGCGATGGATCTATCGACAATACGATCAGCAGGTGAAGACAAATACGGTGATTTCTTCTGGCGGCGATGCTGCCGTGATTCGGATTAAAGGTACAGATAAGGGGATTGCCGCAACAACCGATTGCAACAGCCGCATCTGTGAGATCGATCCTTATCAGGGGGGGATGATGGCGGTAGCAGAAGCGGCAAGGAATTTGGTTTGTGTCGGCGCCCAACCGATCGGTGTTTCAGATTGTCTCAATTTTGGAAGTCCGGAAAATCCCGAGATCATGTGGCAATTTAAAAGAAGCATAGAGGGGATTTCTGATGCGTGTCGATATTTTAATATCCCTGTCGTCAGCGGCAATGTCAGTTTTTATAATGAGACGAATGGTCGTGCTATCGCGCCAACCCCAACGATTGCGATGGTGGGGCTCATCACCCAGGTCAAAAATATAATGACACATTACTTTAAAAAAATTGGACATCTTATTGTTTTAATTGGAGAAGATATTAATTCATCTGAAGCAAAGATCGATTTGGATCTTGAGAAGCGCGTTCATGAAGCGGTTTTGGATCTCATTTCCAAGGGGATCGTTCAGTCGGCCCACGATTGTTCAGAGGGGGGACTTGCGATGACCCTTTTAGAAAGCGCTTTCGAAAGAGAGATGGGTGTCAATATCGATGTCAAAACAGAGCCGCAGCTCGCAGAGAGGCGTCTCGATCATCTGTTGTTTGGAGAGGCCCCATCGAGAGTTGTTGTCAGTATGGATAAAGGAAATTTCCATAAGTTTTCAGAAATTTGCAAGAAATACGGGGCCCCGTATCTTCAAATCGGAGAAACCATTAAAGATCGTTTTGTGTATCGGCCTCATTTTAATCTTGGCGTAAAACTTCTGAAAACCCTTTGGGGGAATGCATTTGAAAAAATCGTATCTCATTGAAAAATCGCTCAAAGAAGAGTGCGGCGTTTTTGGAATTTACAATCATTCCGAGGCGGCCAATATGACTTATCTGGGACTCTATGCGCTTCAACATCGGGGGCAGGAGGGGGCCGGCATTGTCTGTTCGGATGGCAAAGCGCTCAAACAGGAGCGTGGGGTCGGACTTGTCAACGATGTTTTTTATATGGAAAATCTTTCTCAGTTGAAAGGTCGGCACGCGATCGGTCATGTTCGTTATGCAACGCAGGGTGAAAAACTTCTTAAAAATGTTCAACCTTTTTTGGTGAATACCATCACGGGGTGGCTTTCGATCGCGCACAATGGAAATTTAACCAACGCGATTGTTCTTCGAAGGAACTTAGAGCAGACAGGCTCTATTTTTCAGACGACCAGCGATACCGAAATTATTTTGCATCTCATCGCGAGATCCCAGAAGAAGCGGCTGTTCGATCGTATTATCGATGCGCTTCATCAGGTGAAGGGGGCATTTTCCCTGCTTTTTTTGTCTGAGAAGCAGCTGATCGCCGTGCGAGACAGCTACGGTTTTCGTCCGCTGATTTTGGGAAAGCTCGACGATTCCTTTGTGATCGCTTCTGAAACCTCGGCGTTCGATCTGATCGGCGCCCGACTTCTTCGGGAAATTGAACCGGGCGAAATGGTTGTGATCGATGATCGGGGGATCGAAAGTTTTAAACCCTTTCCAAAGACGGATGTCAAACAATGTATTTTTGAGCACATTTATTTTGCGCGGCCAGACAGCATTGTTTTTGGAGCCAATGTTTATCAGCGAAGAACCGAACTGGGGAGGCAGTTAGCCAGGGAACATCCGGCAGTGGCCGATATCGTGGTTCCTGTCCCCGATTCCGGTGTCCCTGCCGCCATCGGTTACGCGGAAGAATCAAAAATCCGGTTTGAAATGGGGATCATCCGGAATCATTATATTGGACGGACCTTTATTGAACCTGAACAGTCTATTCGTAATTTTGGCGTTAAAATTAAACTTAATCCCATTCGGCATGTGTTGGATGGAAAATCGATTGTTATCATCGACGACTCGATTGTGCGCGGGACGACATCGAAAAAGATTATTCAGATTTTACGGGCGCAGGGGGCAAAAGAAATTCATATGCGTGTTTCTTCACCACCGACTTTAGGACCCTGTTTTTACGGTATTGACACGCCAAGCGTTCTCGAGTTAATTGCATCTTCAAATACAGTGGAGGAAATTCGGAAATATATTGGAGCAGATAGTCTTGGATATTTATCGCTCGATGGATTGTTTGGAGTGATGGGAAAAGAATCATTCTGCGCAGCCTGTTTTGATGGGAAATATCCATTGCTTCCAGAAGATTGATTGACTTTATATGTCCCCCAAGTCGTCTAAAACAAATCAGCGGCTGCCACTCAAAGGCCGGACGATTCTTGTTACGCAGGCGCGGGAGCAGGCAAAGCGGTTTACAAACTTATTAAAACAAAAAGGGGCGCGGGTGCTTGCCTGTCCGACGGTCGATACGATTCCCTGTGCAACACCGAAAACCCTTCAATGTTTAAAACAGCTTGAGACGTATGAGTGGCTCGTCTTTGTGAGCCCGAACGCTGTTATCTTCTTTTTTCAGCTCCTTTCAAAACATGGAATTTCAAAAGCCCAGCTCAGAAGATTGAGAATTGTGGCGCTTGGAAAAACAACGCGTGAAGTATTGAAACAGAATAAATTACGTGTTCATCTCGTCCCTCCGGGTCATCCGGATTCGGGGGCCGAGACACATCTCGTGGCTCTATTTAAGGGTAAAATCGATGGGAAAAAAATCCTGGTTCTAAAGTCTCTCGATGCCAAACCTCCCCTTTTAGACATTCTCCGATCAAAGGGAGCGCTGGTTGATGCGCTTCCTCTCTATAAATCTATTTTACCGGCTGAAAACTCCAAAATATTATTGAAATATCTTTCTGAAGAGAGGATCGATGCAGTGACATTTACAAGTCCTTCAACGGTTCACAATTTTATAAAAATGTTAAACGCCGATCATCATTTGATGAAGCATCTTGAAATGTTGACCATTGCAACGCTGGGGGATGTGACAGCGAGGGCGGTTGAAGAGAGGGGGCTGCAGGTTCGCGTAAAGCCTTCAGAGTTTACAATTCCTGCCTTTGTGAATACACTGAGCCGTGAACTCTAGCAAAGTGTCATCCCGAGCCCGTAGGGCGAGGGATCTCGTTATAATTGACGAGATCCTTTGGGCTTTGCCCTCAGGATGACGCTTATTAGTATTAGATGGCAAAAAAACTCTACTTAATTGACGGCAATTCTTATTTTTATCGCGCTTTCTATGCGATTCGTCCCTTAACCACCTCCAAAGGGCTTCATGTCAACGCCGTTTATGGCTTTGCGACGATGATTCTTAAGGTGCTCAAAGAACATAAACCCGATTATCTTTCAATTATCTTTGATTCGAAAGAAGAGACGTTCCGAAAAAAAATGTATCCTGAATATAAAGCGAATCGCGCCGAGATGCCGCATGATTTGATTGAACAGATTCCGTATATTCAAGCGGTGGTGGATGCCTTTAACATCCATTCTCTTTCGGCCGCCGGATATGAGGCGGATGATATTATTGGAACCTTTTGTCACCGGACGAAAGATGAAGATCTTGAGATTATGATTGTTTCTTCAGACAAAGATCTCATGCAGCTTGTGTCTGATCGGGTTTCCATGTTGGATACCATGCGGGATAAAAAAATTGGAAAGGCTGAAGTCAAAGAAAAATTTGGGGTTCAGCCTCCACAGGTTGTTGATGTTCTTTCGCTGTGTGGCGATCATTCTGACAATATACCGGGAGTGTTGGGAATTGGTCCAAAAACAGCATCGACGTTAATTTTAAAATTTGGTTCGCTCGATCGTTTGCTGAAAGAAACAGATAAGCTTTCAGGAAAAACAAGAGAGCTGCTTGAAAAGTTCAAAGATGAGGCTCTGCTCAGCAGAGAACTGGTAAAGCTGAATTGCGATGTTCCCATTGATTTTCATTTGAAAGACGCGGCGGTAAAGCCGCCGCATCCGGAAAAAGTGACAGAACTCTTTGAGGCTCTTGAGTTTAAAAGGCTTCTTCTCCAGCTCGGGCTCAAAACAGACGTAAAAAAAAAGTCTAAAATCAGCTATCAGATCATTTTCGAAGAAAATGATCTGATAAAACTTGTTTCAAAATTATCCAAAGTGCCCCACTTTGTCTTTGATCTGGAAACTACTTCGTTAAATACCCGGAAAGCAAAAATAGTCGGGATATCGTTCGCTTATCCTGTTTCAGAAACAGAACATGAGGCTTGTTATCTGCCGCTGCTTCATCGGGAGGGAAAACAACTTGACTCTCAGGATACGCTGAAAAAACTGAAACCCCTTCTGGAATCTCCGTCATCAAAAAAATGGGGACAAAATATTAAATTTGATGCGCTGATTTTAAAATATCATGGGATCTCTGTTGAAAATATTTCGGATGATTCTATGATTGCCTCATACATACTGGATCCCGCCGGCCCTCATAATATGGATGCCCTTTCACTGAAATATCTGGATCATGAAACGATTCATTATGATGATGTCACAAAAGTCGGAAAGAAAAGGATTGGCTTTGATGAGGTTCCAATTGAGCAGGCGGCGGAATACTCTGGTGAGGATGCCGATGTTACCTATCGTCTTGTGCAAATGCTTCGACATAAACTAGAGGTTGAAAAAAAGATTTCGCTTTATGAAGAGATTGAGATTCCGCTCACAAATGTTTTAATTCAAATGGAGGCGGAGGGGGTAAAGGTCGATGTCCCATTTCTAAAGAAAAAATCAAAGGAATTCGAAGAAGGACTGAGAGAACTTGAAAAAGAAATTCATCACGAGGCAGGGACGGAATTTAATATTCAGTCGACAAAACAGCTCTCAGAGGTCCTTTTTCAGAAATTGGGGCTTGCAGTAAAAAGGAGAACGAAAACCGGTTTTTCAACGGATGTTCATGTTCTGGAAGCGCTCTCTCACGAGCATTCGCTTCCTGCAAAGATTCTTTCCTATCGGGAACTTGCAAAATTAAAATCTACTTATGTCGATGCCTTGATTGAGCTTGCGGATCCCAAAACCTCGCGTGTGCATACTTCTTATAATCAAACCGTTGCAGAGACAGGGAGGCTCTCTTCCAGTAATCCAAATTTGCAGAATATTCCCATTCGGACTGATTTGGGACAGGAGATCCGGCATGCGTTTATCGCCGAGGAGGGATATCAGCTTCTCAGCGCTGATTATTCCCAGGTAGAGCTGAGACTCCTTGCGCACTTAAGTGGTGATCCTGTATTAACGGAGGCTTTTCGCGTCGATCAGGATGTTCATACACAAACGGCTGTTGAGATCTTTGGGGTCTCTCCAAATCTGGTATATTCCGAAATGAGACGTATGGCCAAGGCGATTAATTTTGGTCTTATTTATGGACTCTCGGCTTTTGGGCTTTCAAAACAGCTCAACATTTCTGTTCAAAAAGCGGATAAATATATCGTTAGATATTTTGAGCGCTACCGAAAGGTGAGGGAATATATTGATCGGACTATCGAGAGCGCAAAAGAGAAAGGGACTGTGGAGACGATTATGGGGCGTCGGCGCTATCTCCCGGACATGCACTCCGCAAATCCTCGCCTGAGGCAACTCTCCGAACGGATGGCAATTAATTCCCCGATTCAGGGATCCGCTGCCGACCTTATCAAAATAGCAATGATACATATTGCCAAAGAATTTTTAGGCAACCGCTTGAGATCCCGGATGATTCTTCAGGTTCATGATGAGCTGGTATTTGAAGTTCATGAGAATGAGCTTGGGGAAGTCATGAAAATCGTCAAATCTCACATGGAAGGGGCAATTCAGCTTTCTGTACCGGTTAAAGTTGGGCTCAAGACCGGCAAAAATTGGGCGGAGGCGCATTAAGGACTATTTTATGCTTTCAATAAATTCAGCGAGATACTGATACCCTGCATCTTTTTCAAAATCGAAAGGAGTGTTGGCTGGTTCATCAGGAGGAGGGATGACGAGAAGATCGGCTATGGCGGTATCGCCATGGAATTTCAGTCTGCCATCGCGTTTTGCCTGAAGCAGATTTACAAAAATCGGTTTTCTATGGTCACGTTTTCTGAATGAATTGTATTTTTCAATTCTTTGGTCCCAATTTTTGTAAACACGTCTATGAGCGGGATCGAGCGCCAGCGGGGGATCCGGGAACGCGAATTTATTGGAGAGTATCTGAATAAAAGAAGGTTTTGAACCAAGTTCACTGACATGCTTTAGAGTTTGATTCATCAGTCCAAAGCCCTGAGAGATAACAAATATTCGAACCGGCTCGTCCCCAGATTCATTAGGGACTTTAAGTTCTTTTTCAATCTGATAAATTTCTGAGGTTGAAAGCCTTAATACATGATGGTTGCCGTAGTAGGCGACCCATCTCATTTTTTGTTGGGAACTTTGAAGAAGCTCACGAAGAGAAGGAGCGGTCAAAGCCGGGGCGGTTGAATCTACATCGGGTCGTTGATCAACAGTTTGCATCGGAATTTTTGGAAATTGCAGATAATATTTGGTCCAGATTTTGATTCTTGGCAGATGCATCATTTCAAAGAGCCTTGCCGCAGTTTGATTTTTTGATCTTACGTCATCCAGCAATATTTGAGCCACTTCTTGAGATGCCGCTTCTGTGTCTTCAACGGGAAAAGACACGGCTTGAGAAATGATATTTTTGAGTTCAGATAAACTCTCTCCCCTCATTTCAACGAGGAGAGCCGCCTGACTCTTTTTTTGCTGTTCAATAAAATCGGTCAATCCAAATAAAATATCCCCCTGAGTTGAAAAGGCGTGGTGATTGCCAACCATAATGAGATGACTATTGAGAAGGGCTTCTTTATAAGGGATAAATCCTTCCGTGAAGTTTTTGATTTCCTCTCCATACTCATCGAAAATTTGAAACCACTGCAGGTCATCTTCTGAAAGATATGAAAAATTTCTTTTGGCGCATTCCAAGATGACTTTGTTATTCAATTTTTCTGAGAGTTTTTTTAATTCCTCACGCGCGCGCCAAAGCGAAGATGCAGCATCTATTTGTTTTGTCAGCTCATCGACATATTGTCGCCAGTCGGCATGCGTCGAACCGGCCGCGAGACTGGTGTCCGGCCGGTAACAGATGAGGGCGTAGGTGATCGCCTTTCTTTTCAAAGTGTCTCTCAATTGAGTTGTTGTGTTATTATCAGCCCGGGTGTTGTAAGAATTGCCGCACACTAAAATGAAAATCAAAAGACGAAGGATACCTTTCATTGGAAGCAATCTAGAAAAAGGAGCATCAGCTGTCAATTTGTTTTTTATTTATTTTTTTCTGGCGCCGTAGATTGTATTTTCTGATTTTGCCGAGCAGCGTCGATTTTGGGAGTGAGAGCGCCCTCGCGGTTGCTGTCCGGTTCCACTGATTTCTTTCTAAAAATTCATAGATAATGTTTTTTTCCATTTCGTGAATGGTTTCAGAAAAAGAGACAGGGATCGTTCTGAGACACGCTCTGATATCTTTTTCCGTGATCAGCGGACCATTTTTCAAAAGCTTTACGCGCTCCAGAATATTTTTAAATTC
Source organism: uncultured bacterium (assembly GCA_964392415.1). Classification (GTDB taxonomy): domain Bacteria; phylum Bdellovibrionota; class JACOXK01; order 2-02-FULL-40-11; family 2-02-FULL-40-11; genus CAYJMQ01. The sequence goes on from CAYMPL010000011.1 coordinate 18,020, forward strand.
ACGAATATTCCCCGGCCAGGCGTATTGAAGAAGGAGTTTAAGCGCCCCTGAACTGATATCGGTGTTTTCCAGAAAATGTTTTGCGAGGAGCGGAATGTCCTCTTTTCGGTCCCGAAGCGGTGGAAGATAAATAGGGATCAGGTGCAGCCGATAAAAAAGATCTTCGCGAAAATGCCCGGACTTCACCATCTGCGCCAGATTTCGATGTGTCGCGGCAACGATTCTGACATCGATTTTTTGATGCCATTCCGACCCCACCGATTTAATTTCCCGCTGTTCGAGCGCTCTTAAAAGTTTCGGCTGCAGTTCGACCGGGAATTCTCCAATTTCATCGAGGAAGAGCGTCCCTCCCTCTGCCGACTGAAAGGAACCGGGGCGGTTTTCACAAGCGCCGGTGAAGGCTCCTTTGACATGCCCGAAAAGCTCGCTTTCAAGAAGCTCTTTTGGAATAGCCCCGCAATTGACAACGACGAACGGCTTTTTCTTTCGATCGCTTCTACCGTGGAGCGCTTTGGCGATCAATTCTTTTCCGGTTCCTGTTTCTCCATAAATCATGACGGTGGTTTTCGACAGGGCTACTTTTTCGACCAGCTCAAAGACATGCTGCATGAGAATACTTTGTGAAACCATTCCTTCAAAGAGAGGGGATATCCCCGATTTTGATTTTTCTTTATAGCGAAACTGAAGCGTTGTTTTTCCGATTTGAATAGTGGCCTGGTCTCCGAGCGAGGTTTCTCTAATCATGATTTTATTGAGAAAGGTGCCATTCCGGCTCTTTCGGTCCATTAAAAAATAGAGGCCTTCCCGCTTTTCGATGAGGCAATGCGTGGAGGAGACATAGGGATCTTTAATGACAACGTCATTTTGAACGGAGGATCCGATCGTTATCATTCCCTGGGTGAGTGGGAATTGGCTCTCTTTGTGATCACGATCATAAAGTATCAGTTCAGCTTCTTGCGGAGGGTGACATAGAGGAGCCTTTAACAATGTTTTTGTTTTTTCAGTTTCCTCTGGCATAGGAAGAGGTTGGGGTAGCATCTTCGTCTCCTTTCGTCGAGTTAAAAATATCGTGGGTAAGAAGGGTATCATGGTCGATGCCAGAAACCTCTGTCATGTGGGTGATAACACGTCTTCCATCGATTTCTCTCTTCATTTGTATGATCCAGTGAATGGCGCTTGAAATCTGTTCGCGAATGGCTTTCAGAGGGAAACCAAAGCCGGCCATCATGACCATATTTTCAAGTCGTTTGAGCGCGTCTCTTGGGGAGTTTGCGTGGCAGGTCGAAAGACATCCCTCGTGCCCCGTGTTCATCGCCTGAAGCATATCGAAGGCTTCAGCGCCGCGACATTCTCCAACGATAATCCGGTCGGGGCGCATGCGAAGGGCATTTTGAACCAGCGCTCGGATGGTGATTTCACCCTTTGCCTCGATATTGGCGGGACGGGTCTCGAGCCGGATGATATGGGGTTGAAGAATTCTTAGTTCTGCCGAATCCTCAATCGAGATGAGGCGCTCGCCAGGCTTTATAGAGTTGGCAAGGACATTGAGAAGCGTTGTTTTTCCAGAACTGGTTCCACCAGAGATTAGAATATTTTTTTTTGAGAGAACCAGATTTTTAAGGAGACCCGCCATGGGTTCCGAAATCGATCCCGCTGAAATAAGATCTGCCAATGTTTCAAACGATGCCAAAAATTTTCGGATCGTAAGCAGCGGGCCGTTCAAAGAAACCGGCGGCAATGCCACATGAATTCTGGAGCCATCTGGAAGCCTCGCATCGACAAGAGGGGAGGCCTCGTCGACACGCCGGCCGAGCGGGGCGAGGATCCGGTCGATAGTATTAAAGAGCACGGCAACATCCGGAAATTGATCCGGGGTTTTTTCGAGTACCCCCCTTTTTTCGACATAAATATCATGAGGGCCGTTGATCATAATTTCTGTAATGTCTGGATCTGAAAGATAGTCTTCGAGAAAGCCAAGCCCCAGAATCGATTTTAAATGTCTCGATATATAGGATTGCCGTTCATCCGGATTTTTAAATGAGACATTGTTTTTTTCAATGAGATTTTCGAGCTTTTTTGAGAGCCTTTCTCTGAGAATATTTTCTGGAAGAAAGAAGATGTTGCTGTCTTCAAGGTTTTTTTTAAGTGTTTCCGAGACTTTCTCTTTTTCAGAGAGATTTTTCTGCGGGAAGTCAATTCTCAGTCTAAAATGAGCGATCTGGATGACATCGCCCCGCCTGAGCAGCCCCTTTTTGATTCGCTTCTGGTTGACAAAGGTGCCATTCAGGGAACTGAAATCCTCGATAGTCCAGTCATTTTCTTCCCGGGTATCTTTCTTAAAGACGAGCCTCGCGTGGAGCTTAGAGACTTTGGGATCATCCAAAAAAATATGTGAACTCATGTTTTTTCCGATAGATACGGGGCTTTGATCAAAGATGAAAATCTGATCTTCAATCTGGATCTGAATGGTTTTCATTCATGACCTCCTCCCTCTGTTCTTTTACGGCAGGGGTGACATAGATCATCAATTCGGTATTTTCGCTCTTAAATTCCCTGGCTTCAAAGAGCGCCCCGAGAATGGGGATGCCGGAAACGATCGGGACACGGTGACTTCCTTCTCCATCCTGGTGATGAATTAAACCGGAGAGCGCGATTGTTTCCCCGCTTTTTACATTCAGGGAAGTTTCTAATTTTCGCGTGAGTAAGCCGGGTATCCCCTCAACGGTTGTTCCCGAATTAAGGGTTGAAATTTCAATTTTAAGGGTCGTTGAAATCTGATTCTCAGGATCTGCTTTTGGCAGAATATTGAGTAAAATCCCATAGGGTTTCCATTGAACAGAGAGCGAGCCCCGGTGAGCAAGGCGAATCGGGATTTCACCCCCCGCCATAAAATGGGCTTCCCCCCCGTTTTTGCAAATCAATTTTGGATTTGCCATCACCTTTGCCCACCCTTTTTTCTCAATAGCGCGGATGATCAGATCGAATTCGGAATTCGCCCCCGAGGCAATCGTGTAGGGGGTGAAATTCTGGCGAATCGCAAAATGGGTATTGATCAGTTCTGGAAACTGTATGCCGATGGCTCTTAGCCTATTTTTATTCAGCTCAATCATTTTCACATCTATTTCAATCATCTTTTCAAGGGGGATTGTCTCGGCGGAGGGGAGGGGATCGGCGAGATTGATCAGTTTGTCTTCATATTTCTTTTCGATCTTTTGGAGCCGCTCTACATCTTTTGATGTCAAAATCTTTCCGGAAATAACAACCTGATGCCCTGCCTGTTTTACCTCAATCCCTTCGATATCGGCTGTCAGCTCTTTGATTTCCCGTTCAAGATCGAGCGAAAATTTCGAATACACCACCACATCAATCGTATGATTTCCAAACTGGTCTTTAATCTCTATTTTGCCATTTCCTTTGGAAAGGGCAGAAATGGAAATTTCATCTTTTTCGGGAAGTATTTTTACGCGCGCCAGTTTGGGATTTAAGTTTTCAGCTTTTTTAATATCTGGAAAATAAAGTCTTCTGGTTTCGCCGATGGAAAGGCGAAGTTCTGCGGACTGGAGATTTGTGCAAAGAAATACGATTAAGATAATTAAAAGGTTGACGAACCATTTCGTAGAAATGGTTCGTCTTATGTTTATACTGCGCGCCATTTGCCTTCAGCAAATGGCTTGCAAATCCTATACCATCATTTTTGAGTGATTTTGAGCTTAGGCGGCCGGACAAGGGGGGTCGGAAATCCGTCCTTAAAATGGCAATACGATCGTCAGCAGTGTTCCTTTCTTCTTACTACTTTCCACATCTATTTCCCCCCCATGCGCCTCAATAATTGCCTTTGAAACCGGCAATCCCAATCCTGCCCCCATTTTATGGTTCAGAATATCTCCCACAATTAAAAACGGCTCAAAAATCTTTTTCTTTTGTTCACGGTTTAAGACCTCTCCATGAAACGAAATCTGAACTTCAATACTCTCTTTTTTATTCTCTTTGGCTGTTATCCAAATTTTGTCTTCTTCGCGAGCCGCTTTCACCGCGTATTCTAAAATCTTTTTAAAATTTTTGCGTATAAGCTCTGGATCGGCTTTTATCTTTAGAGGCGGGATCATTGTTTCAAAGACGATTTTCTTCTCAATCGTTTTTGGATGAAGATTTTCAATGACCGAATGAATCATTTCGTCTAACTTCATCTGCTCTTTGTGGGGGATCAATTTTCCTGTCTGGGCTGTGATGAGATCGAGCGTTTCTTCGATAAGATTCCCCAAACTTTTTGCCCCTTCCTCGATCCTCTTTATAAAGAGCTGTTGTTCGTCTCTCGTCTGAGCCAGCCCCTTTTGATAACTTTCGGTAAAGGCGAGAATGGTGGTAAGCGGGGTTTTAAGCTCATGTGAAATGAGCATCAAAAATAAATTTTTTGCTTTATCGAGTTCTTTCAGTTTTTCATGTTGATCGCGGATCGTCTTTTGAAGCTCAAAATATTCGATCCCCCGTTTTATTTCCGATCTGAGCGCGTCATTTTCCCACGGCTTTGTCAGGTACCGGTAAATCTCCCCGCGATTGACTGCCTCAATCACTGCCTCGATATCGGAGTAGCCGGTGAGGAGCATTCGCACCGCGTGAGGGGCTATCCCCCTGCTTTTCTCAAGCAGCCGAACCCCGGTCATCGCCGGCATCCGCTGGTCGCAGAGGATGAGGCTGACGTTTCGGTGCTTTTTGAGCAATCGAAGGGCTGCGTCAGCCGAATCTGCAAGGAGGAGTTCGTAGTCAGCCCGCAGGGTTCGTTGCAAAGCTTCCAGTATCGCTTCCTCGTCGTCTACGATCAGTAGTTTATGCGGATTCATATCTATATTTATCGGCAGAAGTTCGTTTTTGATAGAGGCCGCGTTATTTCAAAGTTAAACTTTGATTTGACACCTATTTCCCTGGCGGTATACTTATTCTGATGTATCGCAGACATGTTTCATCTATCATTAAAGAGGCCTCTCGGAAATATCCCGTCATCCTTCTGACGGGGCCACGACAGTCTGGCAAAACAACGCTCGCTACAACTTAAACTAGAACCACACTTTAAAAATTTTAATAAACGACTGATCAAGACTTCCAAGCTTTATTTTTATGATACCGGCCTTCTGTGTTATCTTTTACGAATAACGGATAGAAAACAGCTTTTTGAGCATCCCTTAAAAGGAGCCATTTTTGAAAACTGGGTTGTTTCAGAATTGCTTAAATCCTATTTTCATAAAGGGTTAGAAGCGCCTCTTTATTTTTGGAGAGATCAAAAAGGGCATGAAACAGATTTATTGATTGATGAAGGAAAATATCTTTTTCCTATAGAGATTAAAAGCGCGGGTACATTTCATCCTGACTTTCTGAAAGGTCCACAATATCTTAATGAATTGCAAGGGAGGAAAGATTTGCTTCAAGGACTGTGTGTGTATGGGGGGACAGAGAGTTTTACCTTCAAAAATTATCAAGTCATTTCGTGGGAAGATCTTTAAGAAGTAACTCAAAAAGCCCATGTCGAAGAAGTCGACAAAACTCTAAAGTTTCTGCCAAATTATATAACTTACTGATATGACACAGAAATTCAATGATTGAACGGTTGACAGTCTCGGCTATGTCGATCCCGCCTACAAAATGAACTGTTCGGCATTTAGGGGAGTCGCTATTTATAAACCACTGAAATCATAAGATTATTTTCAATTTCTGACAGCATGGCACAGCCGTTGCTTTATATTTAAGGTAAAAGGGTATCGAAATGTGGGTAAAGAACTTCCAATTTATATTTATCGATCTTCAATCTGAAGTGACCAAGGCTATAGGAAGAGGAGTGTGGTGTATGAAGAATGTTGTGAAATCGATGCTTGTGATCGCAGTCAGTTTTTCTTTGGTGGTTCCGGTCGGCCCTGTTTGGGCGGATGCCAAAGTGAATATTGAAGTAGAAATGGCCAATGCAAGGTTAAGACGTGAGGCAAAAAGATTCGAAGAAGAACAAAAAAGGGCTAAGGAACATGCCGAAGCGGAAATAATGCTCGTCAGAGATAAACTTTCTGGACATTTAAGCGATGTGAAGAATGGTATCGTATTTAAGGGCCTTGTCGGTAATTTTTTAAAAGCGTTAGAAAATGATGATGATAATTATAGAGCTATTTTTCCCAGACTTAAGGCTGAAGTTCAATTGATTACGAATTTATCTCATCGCTTGAAATCGTTGAGTGTGAGTTATGAGAAAAAATATGGGTTTGATGAGGATTACAGTTGGGCAAAATTTCAAAAGGATTTGGAGCTAAATGAAGAGGGTCAGCCGATCATTAAAGTCGACTATCAGGGTAAAGAGCTAGAGCTTGATCTTTCAACTTTTGACTCTGATACTTCCGATGAAGAAGAAACAGCAGAGCCTGCAAAGGGAGACGTAAAAAAAGCCGAACCGTCGGAAGAAGATAGCGGCAGCGATAGCTGGAGAGCGGTTTTTGGTCGGGCAGATGATGACGATAAGGATGAGAAGAAAGATCTTCGAGCAGAACGCGAATCAGCAAGAACAGAATTTAGCGGGTGTAATTTGCCGCAGTATCACCAAACGGGCCCCAGTTCTGGAGAAAGGGCATTTGGTCTGGGAGCGCTTACCCTCTTTGGAATCGGCGCATCGGTTTTGGCAGGTGTCAATGCCAATTATCTTCACAAAGAGCGAAAGAGTTTAAGACATCAAATGGAGCGTGCGAGCGCCAATGGCGATTCTCCTTTCTTATATCATGGCGCTTATGCGGCGCTAAACTATCAGAATCCCCTGGGGGGACTCGGTGAGACATTGGGGCCGATCTCTATGGCCATCTCTTCGATCCTTATGCCCGGCAATCAGGGCTATTTGAGCCAGATGGAGTATTTAAGAAGTCAGAGCATGAGATCGATTCTCGAGGCCATGGCTCGGGCTCGTGCGAGTGGGTCGACGTCTACAACTGCTTCAAGAACGGTGACTTTTGAGAAGCAATTACAATCGCTGGAATCGGGCTTGGGGGGGATTATCAACCAGCTCAATGATGGCGCCGGTGGATTAGACGATATGATTCGAAATTTGGCGGAGCAGACCCGAAACGAGCAGATAGCGATGACCAGAGCGGCACAATTAATGACGAACGCCGGTCAGGTATTCAATGCGAGGTCTGCGACGTTGTCAGGACTTTCGGAACTTGCCGATCGACTGATGAAAGGGACGGCGGAGTTTAATGAAGCGGTTCGGAACGGTGATGAGAATTTACGTCAGAGCGGTTCAGATAAGTTGACGACGCAATTCACAGAGAACTTCACTTCTAACAGTTCGTCTAATCGATCAGGGGTTTCGACAGGACCGAATGGTTTTCGCGGCGCGCCAGGATTTCCTCAAACCGGCGGCGGCCCTGCGGGCGGCGGCTTTGGGTTACAATTTGGCGGCCGATTTGGACCTCGTCTGTAAAGTAAAAAGATTCAATCAGATTCCGTAGTCGTTGTGTTGAAGTAGAAGTTGACCTAGTTGTCTCTGAAGCGGGTGTGGGAGTTCTGGAAGGAAAAATGCCTGGTAGCGATATCAGGCATTTTTTTTATTGATTTCCTTGCAACCATTTTTCTTTTCGGATAGGCTTTTCCCAGTTTTTAAAGAGATCCTTCGCGCTGCGCGCTCAGGATGACGTAAACGGTCAGGATGACAAAAAAGGAGACTTAACCTATGTCACTTTCACTTTTCAGCTTCGACGGCTTGATGTTCATCTTCCGCTGGATTCATTTTCTGGCGGGGATTACCTGGATCGGAATGCTCTATTATTTCAATTTCGTCCAGGGGGCGTTCTTTAATGAGACAGATCCCGCCACAAAGTCAAACTGTGTTCAAAAATTGGTGCCGCGTGCCCTGTGGTGGTTCAGGTGGGGGGCGATGTTTACCTTTATATCGGGTCTTATCATTCTATTAATGAAGGGACACTCCGGGGGATGGGGCATTTATTCAACCTCCTGGGGAATTGCGATCTTAACTGGAGCCGCATTGGGAATGCTGATGTGGGCGAATGTCTGGTTTGTCATCTGGCCGGCCCAGAAGATTGTGATTCAGTCGGTAACGCAAGCGGCGCATGGCGGACAGGCGATTCCGGAAGCGGCGGCGCTGGGAGCCCGCGCGGCGATTGTTTCACGAACGAATGTTTTATTTTCAGTCCCGATGCTTTTTTTTATGGGGGCCGCCTCGCATCTTCCACTTGAGGTTGCACTGGAAGCGAGCCTTGGATTGCTTTCTTTGATTCTTGCTCTTCTCTTTGTTCTGGTTGAACTCAACGCGCTCAAAGGAAAGATGGGGCCTATGGCAACCGTGAAGGGGGTTATCCATCTGGGGATTCTCTTTACGGTTTTACTCTATGGGATTATGGAAATGATGCTGTGAAAACAGCTTTCATTGTCATTTTTCTTTTTGTGCTCTCATGCTTTGCGAAGGAGCCTGGGAGCGCTCAGGCTAAAAAAGGAAAAGCGCTCTATCAGGCGACCTGTACCGCCTGTCACAATGCCGATCCAAAAAAAGCGGGGGCGATCGGCCCGGAAATTTATGGCTCCCGGCTCGATGTGATGATTGAAAAAGTAAAAAAAAACGCTTACCCGAAGGGCTACAAACCAAAGCGTCCGACAACGATTATGATTCCTCTGCCTCACCTGACCGATGCCGATATTGCGGCGATTCACGCTTATCTTAACGGAAAATGATCTTTTACGAAGGCGATACCTCTAAACTGACACCGATGGTCAGGCAGTACCTCGAGATTAAAGAAGCCCATCAGGATTGTATTCTTTTTTTTCGGCTCGGCGATTTTTATGAAATGTTTTTTGACGATGCCAAAGAAGCGTCGCCGATTCTCAATATTACGCTCACCGCAAGAAACAAAGGGGATGAGCTCAAAATACCGATGTGCGGGATCCCCTATCACAGCGCGGAGGGATATATTCAAAAGCTTCTGGATGCCGGGAAAAAAATAGCGATTTGTGAACAGATTGGCGACCCTTCGCAGACCCGCGGGTCGCAGACCAAAGGGATTGTCGAGCGGCGTGTGGTGCAGATCATTACCCCGGCGCTGAGACCGAACGATCTCCATCAGATCAACGCGACCTATTTGGCATCCGTGGCGATCGAGAGGCAAAATAATCATGAGCTCAAGTTTGGACTCGCCTATCTCGATGTTTCAACAGGCGAATGCCGTGTGACTGAGTTGCATCAGGAAAATGAGATCGTGGATGAACTTTCAAGGGTTCAGCCAAAAGAGCTTCTGTGGCCGAAAGAATTTAAGGATCAGCGGCTCTGCTCAATGATTCAGAAGCTTTTTCCAAAAATGCTGATTAATTTTATAACAACAGATGCATCTTTTCCTTTCGAGAAATCGGCTATCACATCTTTATTTTCCTATCTCGAACGAGCGCAGTATACTTCTCTCAGCCATATCCAAAAAATCGATCGTTACGAAATTCAAAAAACGATGCGGCTTGATGCGACAACGATCAGAAATCTTGAACTCTTTGAAACGCAGTACGAACGAACAGCGTATGGATCTCTTTTTTGGCTTTTGGATCAGACATCTACCGCGATGGGGCGGAGACTTCTCAGACAGTGGCTGCTCTATCCGCTTCTGAATCTCGAAGAGATTAAGAAGCGACAAGAAAAAATTTCAATTTTTTTTGAAAAGTCGATTTTACGAAGCTCGATTCAACAAAAATTGAAAAGTATTTTAGATCTGGAAAGAATTATTGGCAGGATGACATTAGGTCTGGCAAATGCAAGGGATCTCATTGCATTGAGAAATGCGTTGCAGCTGATTCCACAGCTCAATTATCTTTTTCAGTCGGAAGGGGTTGAATTTTCGCTCCCTTCCTTTACAGCTCTCTGCGATCTCCTTTCCCGCGCCATTGTCGATGACCCCCCTTTGTCTCTCAAAGAGGGGGGGATGATACGCGAGGGGTTTAACAAAGAGCTTGATGAGCTCATCCTTATTTTGCGTGACACGAAAACTTATCTTGCCAATCTTGAGAGGCGGGAGCGGGAAAGAACAGCGATTCAGTCGCTCAAAGTCCGTTTCAATCAGGTGTTTGGATATTATATTGAGATTACAAAAGCGAATCTTTCTTCAGTTCCGGCGGACTACATTCGAAAGCAGACGCTTGTCAATTGTGAAAGATTCATCACGCCGGAGCTTGAAAGCTTTGAAGAGAAAATTTTAACGGCGGAAATGAGGCAATTCGAATTGGAGTATCAACTTTTTGAAGAGATCAGGGGGGGGATTATAGAATCGGCGGTTTCGCTTTTAAAGGGCATTCACCAGCTGGCAGAGATCGATGTTTATGGTTCATTGGCTCAGGTTGCGGCGGAACAAAATTATATATGTCCTCAACTGACGGATGATTTTGACATTGAAATTCTTGAGGGGCGTCATCCCGTCATTGAAAAATTACTTTCTGAGCGATTTGTGCCCAATGACATTCGTTTAGATCATGAAAGGAATCTCATTCTCATCATTACCGGTCCCAACATGGCTGGAAAATCAACCGTGATGCGCCAGACCGCTCTGATTGTCCTGCTTTCGCAAATCGGCTCTTTTGTTCCGGCTTCGTAGGCAAAGATAGGACTTGTCGACCGGATTTTTACGCGGGTCGGAGCTTCAGACCATCTGTCAAAAGGGGAGTCGACCTTTATGGTTGAAATGAGAGAAACGGCAGAGATTTTGAAGTTTGCGACCCCCAGAAGCCTGATTCTTTTGGATGAAATTGGAAGGGGTACCTCGACTTTTGATGGCATGAGTATCGCCTGGTCTGTTGCGGCTTATATTCATGACACCCTTAAAGCAAAGACCCTCTTTGCCACGCATTATCATGAGCTTGTGGCATTGGCCTCTGAGAAATCGAAGATAGCGAATTTTCATGCGGCGGTGACGCAAATCGGGGACGAGATTGTTTTCCTCCGCAAACTGAAGCCGGGGGGGATGGGGCGAAGCTATGGGATTCAAGTGGCGAGGTTGGCGGGGCTCCCTGCTTCGGTCATTGAAGAGGCAAAAATGATGCTGCAAAAGTTAGAAAAAAACCAGACCCCGATCGGCGTCTAACATTTATTCGAGTGTTAGGCTTTCCTTTCAATTATATTATAACTATTTGATATTATTATATTTTTATTATAATTCACTTTTCCGGGAGTGACGTGGAGCGTCCCCCCTCGGGAGGGGGTTTTTAGGTCATTTTCCATGTATCTATGTAACTAATTGGAATTATTATATTTTTCTTATTAGCCCTTGGGTGGCACAGCCGTTGCACTTCTTTATATAGTGTCATGAAGGTGTATAGAATGATTTCAGTGATAGTTGCGATTGCGACCATCGGTTGCGGTGAGTCCCGCGAGAAGGTTGAAAACAGCTTTGTGCACGACCCCAAAGGGGGGAGCGCTCAAGGCGATTCGGTTTCTATCCAGGATGGAACAGAGCTCAATGGATCGATCGGTTTGGGGGATATCGATCAGAGCGAATATGGGATCATTGCGGCAACCGACTTTTCCGGGAGGTTAATTGAAGAGCCAAAGGTGAAGATAGTGATCAAGGTTTCTGAAAAAGGATTGATTGAGCAGGGAGAGATCGTTATTCGTGGCAGGGATCGCGCCAATGGGACTGCCGATGATTTTATGACATATCGCGCGACCTGTTCATCCAAAGAGGGGAGACATTGCGGGGTGTTCGTGAAAGGGGTTTTAGACGTCCGGTTTTTTGATGGTGTCGGCTATGTGGAATTGAAGACCGTTCCGAAAGGTCAAGATGAATTTAGCGGCGACATCCGGGTGGATGGCCGCCCGCAGCGTCTTGGTACGGTTAATTTAAAAAATGGCGATTTAAAAAATGAACCTTTAAATTAAGGAGGATACAGATATATGAAAACACGAAAACAATCGTTTCATCCCATATGGGTGATCGGCTTATTGATGTTGATGTCAGCTTGCAGCAGCGACGAGTCATCGGTGGAGAGTGAGAATACCGAACCGACGGTGAGTTCGGATGTCTCTCAGCCGGATGTTTTGGCCTCTCAAGACAACTTCAGAAGGGAGTTTGACTTTATTGGATCGGCCGTGAAAGGTGAATATGTCGGAATCGGCTTGGAAGAGCCTGAAAATTCAAGGGAGGTCATTGCATTTGACACCGCGCTTAGATTTCCAACGGCGCATCGTTGGCTGACGAAACTCGAATTTTTGACAAAAGACGGGCAAAAAGTGGATCCAAATTCCTTTCTCGATCGTCCGAGGGCACAAAGAGAAAGAATACGCATGACGCTCGAAAGTGACGAGCGTCCCGGGATGCGTTTTGTGGCCGAAGGGAGTCTCTTCTTCAGATGGCCGACCGGCTCTATCTTAGGCGGTCGCGATGTGCTTCGCGGACCCAATTTTGAGATCCATTTCCCCTTTGGGATCGATCTTCAGCTCCTCGATCATGGAGATGATAGACGGATTGCAAACGGCGTCATCATCCTGGTTGAAGAGGACCCCGTGTCAAAGGCTGTTCGACGGCATCGCATTCAATATTTTGGGGATGGATCGCGGCTTGATTTTTAAGTATAGTTGAGCGGTGATCTCATCATCTGATTTTCTTCTCGATGAATTTTTGAATTTCATCAAAGTCGAGAAAGGGCTTTCGCTCAATACCATCGAATCATATCAGCGCGACCTCATCAAATACATCGGGTTTACTGAGAAAAAATTTCCAAAAGAAGCATTTTTAAAGCTTAGCAAAGTCGCGATCCTTGCTTATCTGGTGGAGCTGCACCAACAAAAGCTCTCTTCCAAATCGATTGCAAGAAACCTCGTCTCTATACGGGTTTTTTATAAATTTTTACTTGCCAATAACCATATTCATGACACCCCGGCTCACGATATCGATTCCCCCAAGCTTTGGCGAAAACTGCCTCAGGTACTCACCCTTTCCGAGGTAGAGAAGTTATTGGCTCAGCCCAATCTCTCTACTGCGCAGGGGATTCGGGATCGCGCGATTCTCGAGCTCCTGTATGCTTCAGGACTTCGGATTTCAGAACTGACACTTCTTAAAACGGAGAATCTCATATTTTCCCAGGGATATGTAAAGGTATACGGAAAAGGATCAAAAGAAAGGGTTGTCCCGTTTGGGGAATCGGCGCGTCTGGCTTTGGACGGTTATCGAAACAGGGTCAGAATTCAATGGGATCCGCTCCATCAGATAGTCTATTTTTTTTTATCGCAGCAAAAAGATAAAATGACCCGCCAGAATGTCTGGACACTCATTAAGAAGTATGCGCTTTCGGCTGGGCTTTCGCTCAAAATTTCACCGCATACCTTTCGGCATACGTTTGCCACGCATCTTTTGGAACGGGGCGCCGACCTTCGCGCCGTACAGATGATGCTCGGGCATGTCGATATCGCAACGACGCAAATCTACACGCATGTCAATCGTGAGCATCTGTATGATGTTTATAAAAAGTTTCATCCCAGAGGCTAAGTCTTGAAGAATCCCCGTAATTTTGATAGCGTGAACGGGTGCAGGATCGAATACATCTTCTTTTCATCTATTATCCGATCTTTTTGATATCGCTTACCATCCATGAGTTTTGTCATGGGCTGGTCGCTCACCGACGGGGGGATGACACGGCAAGGCTCATGGGGCGTTTGACTTTGAATCCGCTCCCTCATCTTGATCCGATCGGCACCGTTCTTTTTCCGATTTTTTCGATTCTCTTTGGCGGGATCTATTTTGCGTGGGCGAAGCCGGTTCCTGTGAATCCGCTCAATTTCAAAAATCGGCGCACCGATATGTTTTGGGTTGCGGCTGCCGGCCCCTTTTCGAATTTTTTGCTCGCCTTTTTTTCGGCGTGGATCTATGGCATGACGATGAGTTACGGCAGTCGTTTTATGGACGAGGCGATGATCCGGATGATCAAGGATCTCACTCAGGTCTCCATTGTGTTAAATCTGTCGCTTTTCTTTTTTAATTTGATCCCTGTCTCTCCGCTCGATGGCTCTAAAATCATTGGGCGATTTTTGCCATCGGGGGCGAATCAATTTTTTGAACGCATTAATCCGATGTATGGGGGGATTTTTTTATTGCTTCTTTTGGTAAGCGGGCTTCTTAAATTTCTCGCAGTTCCAATCATAGGGGTTGGAAATGCGTTGATCCGTCTTTTTATTTTTTGAAATGGCTATAGAGAGACCCAAAGTGGTTCCCAAAAAGGAGATCGGCGAGCGTGTGGTGAGCGGCATGCGGCCGACAGGGGATCTCCATTTAGGACACTATTTTGGGGCGATTAAAAACTGGCTTGAACTTCAGGAGCGCTATGACTGTTTCTTCTTTGTTGCCGATTGGCACGCGCTGACTTCTGAATTTAAAGATCCTTCAAAAATTCGAAGCTATGGGGTGAGTAATGTTATTGACTGGTTGTCGGTGGGAATCGATCCGAAGCGTTCGGTGATTTTTGTGCAATCCCATATCAAAGAACATGCGGAACTCACTCTTTTGCTTTCAATGATTACACCCCTTGGGTGGCTTGAGAGAAATCCAACCTATAAAGAGCAGCTGCAGCAGCTCTCTGGACAGAAAGAGATCTCAAATTTGGGATTTCTCGGTTACCCTGTGCTTCAGGCGGCAGATGTATTGATCTATCAGGGGAACTGGGTGCCGGTGGGGGAAGATCAGGTTCCGCATCTTGAGCTCTGTCGTGAGATTGCGAGGCGTTTTAACCATCTTTATGGAAAGATTTTTGTGGAGCCTCAGGCGGTTCTGACAGAGTTTTCAAAACTCCCCGGGACCGATGGAAGAAAGATGAGTAATAGCTACGGCAATGCGATTTTTTTGTCTGATCCGGAGGAGGTTATTTCGAAAAAAATTATGACGATGATGACCGATCCGGCGCGCCAACGACGTCAGGATCCCGGAAATCCTGATCTCTGCCCCCTCTTCGATTTGCATGAGGTTTTTACCGAAGAAACAGCGAAGGTCGAGCTTGATGAGGGGTGCCGGACGGCTAAAATAGGATGCGTCGATTGTAAAAAAGCGCTCCTGGAACGCCTTCTCCCCTGGTATAAAGAAACAGCCTTGCGTCGCAAGGAGGTTGTTTCGAAGCCAAACGACGTGAAGAAGATTTTAGAGGCAGGGGGGGAGAGGGCGAGGGTCGAGGCTGAAAAAACGATGACAAAGGTGCGAGAGGTTTTAAATTTGTGAGTTATCCGATCCCTTATACGGTGAGACTTGATAGTTTCGAGGGTCCGCTCGATCTCCTTCTTCATCTTATTCGGAAGAATGAGATGGATATTCGGAATATTGAAATTTCAAAGATCACCGATCAATATCTTGAGTTTTTAAATTCGATGCGTGCTTTAGATGTCGATTTGGCTTCTGAATTTATCGTGATGGCTGCCACCCTTATTTATATCAAATCAAAGATGCTCTTGCCTTCACCGCAGCCTGAGGCTGAAGAAGAGGGGATCGATCCCCGGCAGGCGCTGATGGAGCGTCTCATGGAGTACCAAAAGTTCAAATGGGGGGGGGAATCGCTCGCCGATCGGCCGCTTTTGGGGGATGATCTTTTTAAAGTCAATGTGGTCGATGATATGCCCACCCATCTTAAGACAGCCATCGATCCCAAAGAGGGGTGGGTCAGGGTAGGAATTTATGAGCTTGCCGCAGCCTTCCACGACCTTCTTTTGAGAATGACGCCTAAGGTGCATCATATTGAGTCCGGCGAGATTTCATTAGAAGACAAGATTCTTGAGATTGTGAATCAGCTGAATCAGGATTTAAAAAAGGCGATTGAATTTAGAAGTCTTTTATCGAGAGACTCGTCAAAAGCGGAAATCATTGTGACATTTCTTGCCCTGCTGGAATTGACACGTTTGCGTTGTATCACACTTTTTCAGGCTGTTCACGGATCAGATATTCACTTAAAAGTGACAGATCAGATATCTCATTTTGATATTCGCAGTATGGGACTTGAAAATGCAACTTGAAACACTACAGGCGATTGTGGAAGCCTTGATTTTTGTGTCAACGACCCCGGTAACACTCAAAGAACTGGGGGAGGCGACAGGGGCATCTGAGACAGAGCTCCATACGGTTCTTGAGAAGCTTAAGCAATCGTATCAACGGGGGTATCACGGAATTTCGTTAGAGCTTGTGGGGGGAGGCTATCAGTTTCGGACGAAACTGGAACAGGGTCCCTGGATCAAAAAACTGCATCAGACAAAACCGGTTAAAATGACGCGGTCTCAAATGGAGACACTCGCCATTGTGGCCTATAAACAACCGGTGACACGGATTGATGTGGATGCTATCCGAGGCGTGGATAGTTCGCATCTCTTGAAGATGCTTCTTGATCGGAGAATGATCCGGATTTTGGGGGTTAAAGAGTCCCCTGGAAGGCCTCTTCTCTATGGGACTACCCAAGATTTTCTCGAATTTTTTGGGTTAAGCGGGATGCATCAGCTCCCATCGCTTGAGTCTTTGAAAGAACTTCGGGTTTCTGAGCGAAGAGAGCCGCTGCCGCTCTTTGAAAAGGATATTATTAAAGAAGACGAGTTGTCTTCTTAACGGTTACTCTTCGAGGGCCTGCATTTGCCGTCAATATTTTTGGATATCAATACTTTGCACCAAGGCAAAAAAATCAGATCAACTCGTAATGTGCGCTGCGTCCTTTGCCAACGAGTTTTACAACCTTAAGACTTAAAAGTTTTTTCATCTCTTTATGTACAGCCTGAGGTGTTATTTTAAACATGGCCTGCATATCTTTATTTGTAATTTTTCCAGAACAGCTGATGGCTTCGATGATTTGCATTTGTCGTTTGCTCAAAGATACTTGTTCCAAGGATGCCGTTGCCTTTTTATCCCCACTTAATGCAAGCACTCTCTCTTTAATTCTATTCACACAAAAAACCACTCCTTCACAAAAATATTCAAGCCATTGCGTAATATTACTGGTTTCCGGATCTACCGATTTCAAAGCCGCATAATAAGCCATCCGATCACTGTCGTAATAATCATCTAAGGCAAAAAATCGTTTGGTATCAAAACCACGCATGAATAAAACAACGGTTGCCAAAACTCTGGCCGTCCGACCATTGCCATCGATAAAGGGGTGTATCCGTACAATTTCATAATGAGAAATTCCTGAAACCAATATGGGATTGATTTTTTGTGTTTTAGCATTATTGAGCCAATGCATAAAATCCGCGACCAGTTTTGGGACATCCCTTGTCTTGGGAGGTTGAAAAGTGACAACAGTTCGCCCTTCGCTATCTTTATAGCCAACCACGACTTGTCGATTTCTAAAAATCCCCTCATCCTGGGCCCGATTAAGGGTTTTTTTAACGAGATCTTTGTGAATTCGAAAAACGTCCTGATTCGAGAACTTATTTTGGGGAATATATTTTTCGAGATTGGAAAGAACGCCAAGATAATTTAAGACCTCCTGTTTATCCTTTCGAATGGCGCTGATTTCCCGTCCCAACGCCAATTGACTGACTTCTTCTAAAGTCAGGCTATTTCCTTCAATGTGCGTAGAAGAATGAACGGCATGGATCAATGCTTCGCGCCTGAGGGAGATCTCCCATTTTGGAACGAGCCTGGCATTGTCAATAATGTCCCTGGCCACAGCAATTTCAGTGAGGTGGTTTAATATTTTGTCCGTTATTGTATAGTTCGGTTTGAACATGACTCACTCTTTCTATAATCGACTCTATCAAACATCAACCAAATCATCAACCACAATATCAACTCAATCGTAAACCTGACGAAATTCTCTGTGTTTAAAATACTGACAAATTAGCAAACCTCTGTGATTACGAGTGCATTCCTTTGGGGGCTTTTGTGGTGTGCATTTTCTAAACAATATGAGAAGTCTATGAGAACTTAATTAAGACAAATATCAAGTAATATCAAAGAATTAGTAGATATAGATGTTGGCACTTTTATTGCACTTTAAAAGGACAAAGGATTCGTTGTCCTCAGCTCATATAAAAACAACATTATTAGGCGAGAAGGATGAATATGAAAAAATATTCTATTAAAATTGGAGAAACGGCAACTGACGTTTTAAGCGTTGTAAGGCGCAATGTTAATCCTATGCTTGCGGATATTGATAGGGATGGAGATATTGACGACGAAGATCTCGCCCTCTTTGAAGAAGAACTTCTAAAGCTTAAAATAGCTCAGGAACCGATTCAAAAGGAACTCATCGCTCTTCATAACGAGCTCAATAACAAGAGTGTCTTTCGGGAACTTTCCGAGGTCCCGGAATATGCGGTTGCTGAACTCGCAGATATGGTTGGTTATGCCGTTGAAACACGCGATGAAGAAACCTATCGAAAAATAAGAGAAAAGGAGTATGAACTTCGAGAGCTGGAACGGCAACGACTATCAAAATATGACTTAAATGGTGATGGCAAATTGAGTGATCTCGATTCCACATTTGTCCGAAAAGAAAAAGAGCATTTTAGTAGCGGGAATCTACGCCAACTTACATATGGAATACCTGAGGACCGATTTCGTTATTCAACAACGGGCTCTCGAATTGATGAACCAACTGCCAAACAGACCTC
>CAYMPL010000012.1:0-35764 GCA_964392415.1 uncultured bacterium
CGACAATCATGCTAAGAATGCCGATTGGGGATTTTAATTCATGTGAAGCAATCTCGATGAATTCTTCTTTTAATTTTTCGAGCTCCTTGCGTCGCGTTATATCATAGCGAATGGCAATAAATTTTATCGGTTTTCCATTTGGCCCCGCAACAGGGAAAATGGTTGTATCCATCCAATAAAAACGGCCGCTTTTATGACGGTTTTTAACCTCCCCCTGCCAAAAACCCAAAAACCGGGGGCCAGAGGAGTGTGGTTGCAATCCCTGTCCCGATCAAAAAAAGAATCAGAACAACAGTCATGTTCCATTCCCGATTCTTAAGAATCTTTCCCAAAATGAGCCAACTCAAAAGCCAGACGACGAGCATCAACGTTTCTTTGCCTGAATAAGGACCGATCCCTTCCGCCCCCGGTATCCAAAGTTTACCCACCTTATGGACAACTGTTTTAAAATTTGAAGAGATTTCTGTTCCGAGATTAACGATCGCCAATGTCAAAAAACCAAGCATTGCTGATAAAATAGCCGCCTGCGCAGCTCCATTTTTCGAAATATCCATATCCCCCCTAGACAGCTTTAAGCTTTGTAATGGCAGCCCCCAGACCGAACGCAATTAAAAAATAAAAAAAGCCAAGCATCAGCAAAAGCGATACGGTCATTCTCAGGGGCCGGTTTTCTTTTAAATGATCTCCATATGTCCAAATAATATAAGTGGCGGAAACCAAAAGAGGGAGCGTAAAGAGGGCTATAAATTCTTTAAACTCAAAGAAAATTTTGTGGATCTCCGGAGTCGTTTTCAAAAAATACGATCGAGGTCCCTCTTCAGATCGATAGGGAATATAAATCCAGTTGCCAAACAGAATGGTAAAAAAACAAATGATTGAATTGATGAGACTCCCTATCTGAAGCTCTTTGATATTGATTTCAGTTCCCACCCAAAGACGAAATGCCTGATAAAGCCCAATGGTGGTCGTCACCATGAAAATTCCCGCGAATAGCCCATGAAATGCGCTGCGAATCGCATGTTCGCTGCCACCCAGCAGTTGCGAGGCGGGGGCGGTGATCAGTAAAATTGAAACTGCAATAGCGGCCATGAGCATCAAAACATAGGCAATCAACACTCCATTTGTTTTCATCTTATCCCCCCCTTTATTATCAGGGTAAGGAAATTGGCGAAAAAAATCTACTCAATTAGAAATTGTATTGAGTGCGAAGGAGGAACAAAGACTCGTCGTTTTCTACTTCACCGCCGACGAGAACCCCCTCATCAAAATTTGTAAACTCATAATTGAGCATCAATCGGATATGTTTATTCGGCCACCAGTTGAGCGCCGTGGTGGCAGCTGTAGCGCTGTTTGAACCGGTGAGGAGTCCTGCTTGAAAATGGGCTTCCTCGATGATGTGGAACTGCTCTATGCGAACCGCAATTTCCCATGCTCCAAATTTCTTGTTTGGCACGACCCAGCGATCTTTTGGTTTTTTCTCGCCGGTCAAAAGATAGCTGATCGAGAGATACCAGGCATTGATATCGACATCCTCTTTTTGGCCAGACCGGTCGACATCATCAAATCTCGCGCTAAGATACTCCGATTTGATATCCCCGGGACCAAAAATCCATTGCAACTCGGCCCCATATTTTCGTCGCAGGCCCGCGTGACGGGTCGCAGAGCCGTAAGTTGCGAAACGATTTCCCCCGGCGGCTGAAAAACCGGTGTCGGCAAGATCCTCTTTCGATTGGCCGACCGCCAAAGAGCCCCCGACATACAATTCTTTCCAAATTTCTTTTCCAGATATCTTAAAAGGAGCAAAAATCAAACGGGTTGCTCCATCAAAGGCATCATTGTTATCCTCAAGGGTTCTTGAGCGGCCATTAAATACCCCCACAGCATAGATCAGCCGGCCTTGAAACGGATTTCCGTAAATCATAAAACCGACATCCTCAGCGGGCTCTAGATTTCCGACGCCAATACTCTTTTCAACAAAATCGGTCCATAGAGAAGAATATTGACTTTCAAGACTAAAGGGGACTTTAAACTGCCCCAGTCGCATTCTGAAATTGGGGAAATATTTATACTGTAACCACGCCTCCTGAAGATTTGCCGATGCCCCCGCAAACTGGGGAAAGAAACGATATTCAAAATGATCTTCAAGAATTCCACGGATATCGAGCCTTGCGCGCCGATTTCGAAATCGTGTACTCCCGTCATTCTTTTGCGTAAAAATATTGAGATCCCCCTGATACCACCCTCCGATCCTCAAGGTATCGTCTTTCCCCACGAGATAAAATCCGTCATCATAGATCGTTTGGAGCGATTCCTCTTCTTTTCCATTTGCCCTTTCATAGAGGCGAAGTTCTTCAATTGTTTCCCAAATCATTTTTTTCAGCGATTGCTTGTCATTAGGTATCTTCTGATCTTCGGCAGATATTGAAAAAGAAAAAATAGAAAAGAACAGAATTACAGAGACAGGTAAAAATATCTTCATGGTAACCTCCTTATTAAACGCACATCCAAAAAAATTATATATAGAATGTTATGAGCAAGTAAAGAAAAAACTTAATGAAGAAAAAGAAGCGACCAATTGTTCACCTTCCCTTTTTTCGGGAACCAGAGAGATTTCCTCATTCAGGCGCAATGATTTATCTGACAGAAGTTTGATCGATATATAATTTCGACTCAATGCTTTCACCTCTTCCTTTTCCCTGTTTTTTTCTACAAGAGCAGGCGTGTTTTTTCCAATTTGATTGTCCAAAAAAGCAATGTGGCGGCGTTGACTCATCTCACGAAGCCTCTCTGCCCGCTCTCCAATTTCTGATCTCTTCACCTGCCCAGGAAATCTTACAGCCGCAGTTCCGTCTCGGCTGGAATAGGGAAACACATGGAGCTTGCTCCAGGGGATAGACTCTATGAATTTGCAGCCGTCTTTGAATCTTTCTTCAGTTTCATAAGGAAATCCGCAAATGACATCCATGCCTATAAATACATCTTTAAAATCATCTGAGATTTTCCTGACAAGGCGTTCATAATAAGAAACCGTGTAATTTCTTTTCATCTTCTCCAAAATAAAGTTATCACCCGACTGAAGCGGCAGATGAAAATGAGGGCAAAATATGTTGGAATCTTTAAGAACGGCTAACAGTTCATCGCTCACATCTTCCGGTTCGAGTGAGCTGATCCGGAGTCGAAGGAGCTTTGTTTCATTTTCAATTCGACGTATCGTGCCTGCCAAATTTGTTTTAGGGGAAAGATCGATACCGTAAGAACCGAGAGAGACGCCTGTCAGAACCACCTCTTTGACATCCGCATCGACAAGCGTTCGAATCTGGTCAATGACTCGATCTGGCGAGAGACTCCTGCTCTTTCCCCTTGCATAAGGGATGATACAAAAGGCGCAGAAATCGTCACAACCATCCTGAATCTTTAGAAAAAAACGGGTGCGTTCAGCTGGTTTTTGAACGGGAGAATGTTGAAATTCGATATTTTTAAACGCATTCTGAACCCAAAGCCGTGATCCCGAAGTGTCATTCTGAGGGCTGTAAGCCCGAAGAATCTCAGGAATTTTGTGTTTCAGAGTATTCCCAACGATAAAATCGATTCCTTCAGTCTTTGCCCACTCTTGAAATCTTGTCTGGGCAGAGCAGCCGGTCATAATAATCAGTGCATCTGGGTTTTTTCTTTTAAAACGACGAACAATCTGTCTTGCCTCAGTGTCAGCCTTTGCCGTCACCGTGCAGCTATTGACAATATAAATGTCGGCAACATCCTCTGTGGAGACAGATTCAAATTCAGAGAGGCCAGACTTAAGCATTTCACTGTCTGAATAATTCACCTTACAGCCGAATGTCTCGATTGCAACCCGCTTCAATGAATCCCCCTCTCAATAAATCCACCTCCCAGCAGACGCTCCCCTTCATAAAAAACAGCCGCCTGCCCAGGGGTAACAGCCCGCTGAGGAGTTAAAAACGTAAGCTGAATTTGAGAAGGGACATCTTTATAAGAATCATCAAGTTCAGTCTCGATTTCGAAAACACTGTGTCGAATGCGGGCTGTCACCTGATTTGATTTCGGCATTGAAAGCCAATTTATCTGTTTTGCGATGAGACCGCGACATTGCAACGCCTTTTTTTCACCTACCGTTACTGTATTTGTTGTTGAATCAATATCAATCACATAGAGTGGTTCTCCTCCAAAGGCTCCAATTCCCTTCCTCTGCCCCACCGTAAACCGGAATGCTCCGTCATGCTCACCCAAAACTTCCCCTTTTTGATCGACAATGGAGCCAGAATATTTTCCGGCATCCCCATTCAGTTTCTCTTCAATAAAAGAGACATAATGGTTATTCGGGATAAAACAGATCTCCATGCTCTCCGGTTTATCCGCATTGGGGAGATTTACCCGTTTTGCGATGTCGCGCACTTGAGGTTTCGTCAGTTCTCCCAATGGAAAAAGGAGATAGGAGAGCTCTTTTTTGGGTAAACCAAAAAGAAAATAGCTCTGATCTTTTTTTCGATCTTTGGCTTTTAACACCTCGTATTCTGAAGTTTCACGATTATAATGAATTCGCGCGTAATGCCCCGTCGCCAGATAGTCGGCTTTGAGCTCTTTCGCCTTCATCAGGAGATTCTTAAATTTTACCTCCTCATTGCATTTCACACAGGGGTTCGGCGTGCGCGCGCTGAGATATTCGCCAACAAAATAGTCGACGACCTTTTCTTTAAAAACCTTTTCAAAGTTTAAAACATAGTAAGGGATATCTAAAATCTGTGACACGCGACGGGCGACATCGACCTCTTTCAAAGAGCAGCAGCTGTCAAAACGATCATCCGGGTCAGAGTGATCGTAAAGCTGCATTGAAACCCCGATGACTTCGTGCCCCTCTTCTTTAAGAATCGCCGCCGCTGTCGACGAATCGACCCCGCCTGAGAGCGCCACAACCACTCTTTTTTTCTTTACTGACATCCTGCATTCATCTTTCGAAGATCTGAGACGATTTCAGGAAGAATTCGAATAACCGTTTCAATATCTTTTTCTGTTGTTTGATACCCCAAACTGAAACGAACAGAGCTCATCGCCAACTCCTCTGAAACCTCCATCGCCAAAAGCACATGAGAGGGATCGAGCAGGCCGCTCGAACAGGCGGAGCCGGATGAAGCGGCAATCCCTTGAAGATCGAGATTGAGAAGCAGCCCCTCCCCATCGAGTCCGTCAAAGCTCACATTCAATGTGTTGGGAACGCGTGTGGCTCCAAGACCATTGACATATGCCCCTGATATCTTCCTCACTATCCCCTCCTCCAGATCATTTCTCAATTGTTCTATTCGTTTCATATCCAAAAAATTTTCTTCTTCAATGATCTGACAGGACGCGCCAAATCCAACGATAGCTGGGACATTCTCTGTTCCCCCCCGTCTCTTTCTCTCCTGATTCCCGCCATGAATCAATGCATCGAGCTTCATCCCTCCTCGAATAATGAGCGCTCCAGCCCCTTTTGGACCATAGATCTTATGGCTCGAGACAGAGACAAGATCAGCGGGAATCTCATTGAGGTAAAATGGCATTTTTCCGGCAATCTGTACAGCATCTGTATGAAATAGGATCTGCCGCTCTTTTATAAGAGCGGACATCTCCTTCATCGGCATGAGCACTCCTGTCTCATTATTTGCCGCCTGAACTGAAACAAGAATCGTATCTGGACGAATGGCCTTTTTCAATTCTTCGAAATCGATATCCCCCTGGGAATTTACAGATAGATAGGTGACGTCAGCTCCATGGGTTTTCAAATACTCCAGGCACTCCAGAACTGATTTATGCTCCACCTTCGTTGTGATGATATGCCGCCCCTTATTCTGAAGTTTGAAATAAACTCCTTTTAGCGCCAGATTATTCGCCTCTGTCCCCCCGCTGACAAAAACAACCTCCTGGGGATCGACATGAAAAAGTTTGGCAACCTGTTCGCGTGCGATCATCACCCCCTCTTTTGCCTCTCGTCCTGCCCAATGGATGCTCGATGGATTTCCGTATGCGTCTTTGAGATACGGAACCATTGCTTCATAGACGGCAGGCTTGAGGGGAGTGGTTGCGTTGTAATCTAAATAGATGTGTGACATCGGTATCTTCCGTCACTACGACCTAACACTTCTTCCGGAGTGAGTCAACGAAGGAGGGTTTGCTAAAACGAATACCGAGCCTCAAAAATAGTGCTGCTTTTTTCATCCTGATCTTCTGGGTGTAAAAGTCCTTCTAAAGTGAAGCGCACATTCGGGCTCAGGATGACTTATCTAAAACTTCAGAATTTTTTTCTTGTCACCAGAACGGCGCTTTTCTATACTCCGCTTGAGATGGATCCACTACGAGAGAAAATCCGGGATATTCCTGACTTTCCCAAAAAGGGGGTTATTTTTAAAGATATTACCCCTCTTCTGAATGATGCGAAGACATTCAAAAAAGTGATCAGCATCTTTCTGGAATGCTACCGAAATGAAAAAATTGATAAAGTGGTGGCGATTGAATCGCGTGGGTTTATTTTTGGTTCGGTTTTAGCCTATGAGCTCAATGCAGGCCTTTGCGTGGTTCGAAAAATGGGAAAGCTCCCGTATAAGACAATCAAGAAATCGTACGATTTGGAATATGGGACAGATCATCTTGAAATTCACGAAGACTCCATTAAAGCGGGCGAACGGGTTTTGATTGTCGATGATCTTTTGGCAACCGGCGGAACCGCAGAGGCGGTCATTCATCTTGTCAAAGAGCTTGGCGGAACGGTTGCAGGCCTTGCCTTCCTGATTGAGCTGCAGTTTCTCAAAGGGAGAGAGAAACTCAAAGGCTATGATATTTACACGATGATTCAGTATTAATCAGAAAAAGGGATACCCAGGGGTTCCCTAAGAGGGGGCGGCGCCAGATCCTCTATTTGAAAACGTTCAAAAAGAGGGAGCGATGGGCCGGTATAGCCAGGCACACTAAAATCTGCCACCGGCTTGGAATATGCATAACGATAGGCTTCTTCAAGAGAGACGATCCCGTTGCCATCAACGTCTGCATCGGAAATCGGCGAACCCTCCGGATAGCCCCCATTTAAAGCGGAAAAAAAATAATAGGTGAAAACACCCCATCCGTATGGTTCGCTCGCCTTTTCTGCTGCCTCATTATCATCAGTATAAAACCGTTCCCCATTCTTAAAATTACCCCAATAGGATTGTTTGCTCTCCTGAGCTGCAGCAAAAAAAAGATAATCACGACGGTTATCGCTTAAGACTTCTCTAAAAGAGCCGCTATAACAGGCATCCATAAAAAGGATTATCTCCTGAGACCGGGGAAAATTTTTCCGAATCCACTCTTTTAACTCAACGCTTTCGATATTCTTCTTTTCCTTAGTGATCGATTCCAGACAAAGAGTGTCAGGTAAGCCATGCATCGTAAAGTAGAGAAAAATATCTGCGTTTTGGTTGTGTTTCACTTTTTCTCCAAGCCGTTCAAAGGCTTCAGCGACATTATTAAATGTCGGTCCCAATGTCACATCCCATTTTCCATCGCCGTCTAAATCAGGGTCTTTGCTTCCCAAGTTGTCAGCTTTCAAGGCCAAAAAAACCAACGGACTTACCACAACGATATTTTCTCTAGGCACCCCCCTTTTGATCAGCGTCGAATAGACAAGTTTTAAATTATGAGTTGTCCAGGGCTCTTTCGAGCCTTGAACCAGAATCGCACACGTCTGATTCCCTTCTAATGTCCCCTCTTCTGCCGTACAGAGAGAAGGAAAAACAATTGTAAAAAATATCAAGAATAAGAGCGTTTTACTTCTCATGAACAATCTCCTGTCATCCCGAGCGAAGCGAGGGATCTCCAACACATATACTTCTGCAACAGACGTGCCACAATATCCCTTTTCCACTTTAAAAAAATAGTATGTTATTTCAAAAGGTTAAAAAGTTTCAGACTTAAAGTCTGATCTCTCACTCGGAAAAAATGACATTTTTTGTCACCCGCTTAAGATCTTTTCCGATAAATGTGTCAGATTTTCTAAATGCATAAAGTACCTCCTGTTTTTTTAAGAATATATCATGAGATTTTCGATGCTTTTAAACGAGCATAATAAGGCAAAGTGAAAATATTTTTTCTGAATAAAACTTTAGATAACATCTTGAAAAGTTCAGATAGAAAGCCCGACACGATGAGGGGTGTCGGGCTTTCTATCTGGCTCTCATAAAATGCCTCAGCGTTTTCAGGGGAGACAAAGCGATTGATACAGGTGAATTTCTTCCCTCCCCTCCCAAAAATGATCACCGCAAATTCCTACCATATCAACCCCACTTCAGATCATAACTGACACTTCGCCCCCTCGCACGGTTCTGGACAAGAATACCCTTTGCCAATAAATCTGCGATTTCCCGGAAGAGTGACTTACGGCAAATAATTAATGGGATTCTGCGGTTCTTCGAAGCGGCGGATTTCGAAATGGAGATGGGGGCCGGTGGAGCGGCCGGTGGAGCCGATGCGCGCGATCGGCTCTCCTCTTTGAATCCTCATTCCTTTTGTGACGAGGAGTTTTGAGGCATGCGCGTAAACCGTCGAAAACCCGCGCCCGTGGTAAATAATGACAGTATTCCCATAACCGGGCTCATGCCCGCTGTGAATGACTTTTCCAGAACGAACTGCTTTGATTTTTGAACCGAAAGGGGCGCGGATATCGATGCCGTTGTGGAATGTCCCCCATCTTCTCCCGTATTCCGAAGAAACAACCCCTTTGACAGGCCAGATAAAGAGATGACTCCCCCGTTCACTTTGGAAGGATTCGCCGTACGATGCCTTGAGAGGTCCACGCGGTTTGGAGAGATTTATTTCTGGCTGGTTTGGCGAATGGGCATGGCTCTCAAGGGAAGGATTGAGGTCGGCAAGCTCCTGAAAATCAATCTGATACCGGTGAGAAATACGCGGGATTGTCTCCCCTTTTTCGACGGTATGTTTATTTTGCGGATTTTCAAAATGCGCACAGCCGACAACGGTAAGCAACAATAAAGCGAATAATTTCATTTCAGTTTACTTATCGGAATAATACGCCGACAAGATAAAAACCGAGAATCAGCAAAACAAAAAAGAGGAGCGTTAAGAGATTAAAATATCTATCAATAAATCCTCTAATCGATTCGCCAAAAAAATAGATAAGAAGTCCCACCAAAAAGAACCGTGCCGAACGGCTGAGCAAAGAGGCGATGACAAAGATGCCAAAATGGATCGAAAAGGCGCCTGAAGCGATCGTGAAGAGCTTATAAGGAATCGGCGTAAAACCTGCAATCGCAATAGCCCAGGCGTCGTATTTTTGAAAAAGAATTTGGATATGCTCGTATTGCGCTTGAAGTCCATAAAAATGGAGAATCGGCCACCCGACAAGCGACATCAGATAGACGCCGATGGCATATCCCGCCATCCCTCCCAAAACAGAGGCGACAGACGAAACAGACGCATAAAAAAATGAGCGTTTTGGTCGTGAAATAGAAAGGGCAATCTGCAACACATCGGGGGGAACGGGGAAAAAAGACGACTCGGCAAATGCAATTCCAAAAAGCGCGGGTGTTCCGTAGGGGGTATGTGCCCAGTGAAGAACCCAATTATAGAGGCTTTTGAGTAGCTTCATGCAGCGCTTTCAAATTCCATTTTTTGAGACGTTGGATCGTTTCATGATGGGTTGCATCAATGTGAAGAGGAGTGACTGAAACACAGCGCTCATCAATCGCTCTACAGTCGGTCTCCCCTTTTGGGTCGTAACCAAGATATTTCCCCCCCAGCCAATAGTAGTTTCTCCCTCTTGGATCTTTTTGTTCAACAATCCGGTCGCTATAATATCGAAAACCGGTTCGAACGACACGAATTCCTTTAATATCCCGAAGCGGCAGTTCCGGGACATTGACATTTAAAAGAATCTGCTCAGGAAGTCCTCTTTTCAAAACCTCTTTTGCAATCTGATACGCATATTCTGCCGCAGGGCCAAAATCGATATCATTATCAAGACCTTCATGAACGAGAGAAATGGCGATTGCGGGGACTTTCAAGAAAGTTGCCTCCCTTGCAACCGCAACGGTCCCCGAATAGTGTGTATCGCTTCCGAGATTGGGCCCTCGGTTGATCCCGGAAACCACCAGATCGGGTTTCGATCGAAGAAGCTTTTTGATTCCGATATAGACGCAATCGGCCGGAGTTCCATTGATAGAATAAAAACCGGAATGGGTCGGCTCAATCCGAATCGGTTTATGGAGTGTAAGCGAGTGCCCCGTTGTCGACCGCTCCTGAGAAGGGGCAACGACCGTTACTTTCCCAAGTCGTTTCAGACTTTGAGCCAGAACCTGAAGTCCCGGCGCCAAAATCCCATCGTCATTCGAAACAAGGATGGAAGACATCCGAACTATTTCGTAGGGAGTTTCGGAGGGGTTGTGCCAAACTTTTTGATTCTCTTTTTTCTTTTCTTTCCCAGCTTCGTTTTCTTGCGAAGCCTCCGAATCTCAGTCATGCGTGTATTTGAAACCATCTGATCTATCCTTTCAAATTGAGTGTCTTGACGAAGGCATCTAATGCCTGCTCGGTTGTATAATGATAACTGAACCCAATTTCCTTTTTCAACTTCGAATTTTCAATCAGCCACGGATAACGAATAAAGTCAAGCAGTCCTGCCGGCGCCTCTGTAAGAAATTTGCATCGAAGCCTCCATGCCGTTTCCGTCAACGGATAGATGACAGCCGGCGGGAGCCCCAAAAGGCGCCGCCTGAATTTTTGGGCAGCCTGGCTGAGCCGAATCACGCCATCCGGCGCCACATTGTATGCCCCTCTTTTCCCCCGAAACACAAAATGATAAAAAATCTCGGCAATGTCATCTTCATGAACAAACTGCATCTGGGGATCAAATCCACGCACTGAAAAAACAACCCTTTTTTGCATATAGCGGGCAATAAAGTTTTTCACATGCGGCCCCATGACCACGCAGGGACGAAAAACAATCACATCACACTCGGGGTGTTTGCTCTGATATTCATTGCAAAGGCGCTCCATAAGCACCTTATCTCTGGCATATGGGTAATCGTCGTTGCCTCTCAGGGGGTCTTCTTCTTTTAGAAAAGGAGGATGGGTCGCATGAGCGCCATAGGCCGTTCCAGAGCTTGCCATGAGGATTCTCTTGACCCCTGTTTTTTCACACGCCTCAAAAACGTTTCTTGTCCCGCCGACATTGACACGATACATCAGATCTTCATCATGAATCGGATCGACGATAAAAACGAGATGAACAACCACATCGACCCCCTGAATCTTAAAAATCTGATCAAGCTTTTGATTGATATCCATACGGTATGTCTCTACCTTTTGAAATTTTCCGGAGGGAATCTTTTGATCGATCGAGACGATCTTTGAAATTGAATCCTGGGATTCGAGAAGATGAAGAAGGCGGGTGCCGATATAGCCAGCCGCCCCGGTCACCGCAACAACATGTGATCCACCATTTGACACCATAAGAGCTTTTACCTATGATTGGCTTGCATGGCAATTCAAAACATATCGGAAGAAACAAAACATTTTTTGCAAAAACTTATTGAAACGGGCGAGAAGTGGTTGGCTGAGGAAGTTAAAAAGATTTATGACGCTTCAACCGATGAGAAAGATTTTCTTGAAGAAACATGTCTCTATCTCACCCGCCTTGAAATCAAAATTAAAACCTTGAAAGAGGAGTGCGAAAAACTTACCGCTCTTTAAGATGCTCCATGGCGGAACCGGCGGGCGCTCTCTCAGGACTAAAAACAGATCGCTCATTGGCGGTATTTTTTTGCGCCGCTTTTTCGGGGCATTCTTCTTTGCAGCGATAAAAATCACTCCATGCCGCCCCCCGGTCAACCTCGCTTAAACTCTCCTGGATGAGTCTGTCTTTTTCCTGTTGACACGCCTTATAGCAATCTTGTTCGTCTCTCACCAGCTGCGATTCCGTTGAAACATCAAATGGCAGAACCTGATTGACCGTATTGTCTAAAACAACCGCCGTCCCTTGAGCCACAGGGGTGAGAGGATTGACTTTTTGAACCTCTTCGGCCATCGACTCGTCCCGTTTTGCCTGGGAAAGCCCGTCATTTCCAATTAATGACATGATGACAATCAGACAGACGAAAAGGGTGACGCATAAAAACCATCGAATTTCATTTTTCATAAACGTTCCACAAGAAATCGTCGCTATAAGTTTAATTATAGCCGGCAAATTCAGTTCGTCCAGATGTTATTTTTCGCCGCATGAGGATATGACATCTGGCTAACAAAAATTGTCATCGACTTTATTCCCGAGCTGTAAAAATCGACTAAGTTATTGAAATAATTAAAAGTGAGTTTTGGCATGCGCTTTGCTCTTAGTTATGAGTAAAGAGAGGTATGTTATGAAAAAAATATCATTTTTAATCATTTCGTTTCTGGTTTTTTTAGGGTGTGGAACCGACTCACGAAAGTCTGAACAGACAGCAAAGCAACCAGACGCTTCCCCTCAAATTCAGGTTGAAAATCAAATGACGCCGGAGTGGGCTGTAAATAACAGCATCAGCGGGGAGGTCGAAAAATTAACCTCCGACTACGAGCGGCTGCAAGTTGTTTTGGAGGTCAAAAAAGTTCCAGGCTCTCTTAAAGATAAGATAAAAATCTATGTGAAAGGCGACGATCTGATCGTTGACCGGACAAAAAGCAATCCAACCTATTATGTCCGCATTGTTCCGCTCCCCAATGAAGCCAAACTGATCATCGATCGGTTTTACGCAGACGGATCGCATCTTTCTAAAGAAATTCCTCTTAAAAATGGGGTTCGGTCTTTAGACGATGAATTCATCTATGAATCGGCCGACAACTCTACGGAAAAAATTGAAATAAAAGATAGCGCCTTAAAGATGGAAGCAAATGCCCCCCGTTATAAAGTGGTCTACAAGGATGGCAAATGGTCTGCTGAATACCAGGAAAAAGAGATGATGACAGAGGGATTTGAAAAAATAGTCGCGCTTCCCGAAGTCAAGGCTGCGCTTGAAGAGGCGGGGATAGAGCCGGAAAAGATAAAAAAGATAAGATCCTATTTTAAAATTCGGGCAGAGTAACCACTCCTACTTCAACTTTCCAAAAAGCTTCCGATAAGAGGGGTAAGGAGGCCAGATGCCAAAGGGAAAGGGACCCCATAAGCTTTCGATTCCTGAGCAGATGCCGGTTCTTCCGATATTAAGCGTTGTTGTTTTCCCGTTCGCCATTGTCCAGCTCCTCGTTCGGCGCGATCGAAACGTCAATCTGCTTCGTTCGCTGAAAGGCAATAACCAGATCATCGCCCTTGTAGCCCCCAAAAACTTCCAACACGCGGAACCGGATTCGAAAGATCTGCATGAATACGGCGTTGCCGCAAAAATTGTAAGTAAGGAAGAGATCGGCGAAGATACATTCCAAATTGCGCTTCAGGGACTCTGCCGGATCAGAATTAAAAAATACACACAGGAAGCCCCCTTCCTCATCTCGGAAATCACAGAGGTTGTTGAGAAAGAATCGGAAGATCTCGAAACAAAGGTCCTCCTGGACAATCTCGTTGAGCTATTTAACCGCTTCGTTTCAGAAAACCCGCGCTACAGTTCAGAGATCGTAAGAATTGTTGAAATGAATCTCGACGAAGGCCCCAGTGTCATCACAGATCTCATTGCATCTTATATCAATTTTAAAATGGAGGAAAAGCAGCATCTTCTCGAAACGCTCGACGTTAAGCTCCGGATGCGCAAACTCATCGATTACCTCGGCAAAGAAATCGATTTTTTGAAAGTCGAGGGAGAAATTCAATCGAAAGCCAGACAGGAGATGGAGAAGTCGCAGCGCGAATATTTTCTCAGGCGGCAGCTGGATGAAATTAAAAAAGAATTGGGCGAAGATGACCAGGTCAACACAGATCTCATTGAACTCAAAGAAAAACTCAAAAAGAAAAAATTCCCCAAAGAAACGATGGAAGTCATCAAAAAAGAACTCTCACGTCTCGAGCGCCTAAGCACGGTCGCGGCCGACTATCATGTGATCCGGACATATCTCGATTGGCTGATCGAGCTTCCGTGGGAACAAACGACGGAGGATATGCTAAACATTCATCAGGCAAAAAAGATTTTGGATGAAGATCATTACGGCCTGGAGAAGGTCAAAGAGAGAATCCTTGAATATCTGGCAGTTTTAAAGCTCAAAAAAGATCTCAAAGGCCCCATTTTGTGCTTTGTTGGCCCGCCTGGGGTCGGAAAGACATCGCTTGGGCAATCGATCGCAAGGGCAATGAAGCGAAAATTTATGCGCATTTCTCTGGGTGGCGTTAAAGATGAAGCCGAAATCCGGGGACATCGAAGGACCTATGTCGGCGCCCTCCCCGGCCGGATCATTCAGGGAATCAAAAAAGCGGGAACCAGTAATCCCCTCTTTATGATCGACGAAATTGACAAAATCAGCGGCGAGCGTGGAGATCCTTCATCTGCGCTGCTGGAGGTCCTGGATCCGGCTCAAAACAACACGTTTAAAGACAACTATATTGAAATCCCCTTCGATCTTAGCCAGGTCATGTTTATTACCACTGCAAACCTTCTCGATCCGATCCCTGAACCGCTCAAGGACCGGATGGAGGTCATAAAGCTCTCCGGATATACTCTGGAAGAAAAAGTGATCATTGCCAACGACCATATCATTCCCAGGCAGATTAAAGAGCATGGCTTAACCCGGGAAAAAATTCATTTTACAGATGAGGCTGTCAAACTCATGGTTAAAGGGTATACGCGCGAAGCGGGTGTGAGAAATCTTGAGCGGGAAATCAGCCATGTCTGCAGAAAAGCGGCAAAAGAAATTGCCGAGGGATCCAATGAAAATTTCATTATCAAGGCCAACAACTTAAGCAAATACCTCGGTCCCAAAAAGATGTTTGAAGATGAAGCCTTGCAAATAAGCGAGGTCGGGATTGCGCAGGGACTTGCATGGAATGAGGCTGGCGGAGCGCTGCTCCATATCGAGACAACGAAAATCCCTTTTTCCGAAGGAATCAAATTCACCGGCCAGCTTGGGGATGTCATGAAAGAATCGGTTCAGACAGCGATGAGTTATGTCCAGAGCAGATCAGAGGCGCTTGGAATCGATCCCAAAGAATTTAAAAACTATATGATTCATGTCCACTTCCCTGCCGCATCGATCCCTAAAGATGGCCCTTCGGCGGGGGCAACGATTGCGACAGCCATCGCCTCGCTGATGAGTCAACGCGCGGTCAATAAAGATGTCGCCATGACCGGGGAAATCTCATTGCGAGGGCATGTTCTGCCTGTGGGGGGGATTAAAGAAAAAGTTCTTGCAGCCTATCGGGCGGGGATAAAAACGGTTATTCTCCCCTCTAAAAATAAAAACGATCTTCTCGATATTCCGAATGAGGTTAAAAGAAAAATTACGTTTGAACTGGTAGAAACGATGGATGAGGTATTCAAGGTTGCCTTGCTCCCAGCGCAGGGTGAGACAGAAGAAGAAGAGGAAGCGGAAAAAAAAGGGGCCGTCACTGAGCGAAGCCGGGCGGGGTAAGTGTGGTTTGAGTTTTCGAAACGAGTTGTGATAAAGTTATTAAATTAGGAGGATACACCATGATGCCTGAATGGTTTATAAAAGGGGGACCGGTAATGTGGCCGATTCTCACCTGTTCGATTGTAGCTCTCGCCATTTTTCTTGAGAGAATCTTATCGCTGAGACGCCATAAAATTATTCCAAGAGATCTTTCTGATACGGTTGATGAACTGGTGAGCCAAAAAAAATTTTCAGAGGCCAAAACATTATGTAAGCAAAATAAATCATCCTTTTCCAAGATTGTTCTGACCGCTTTAAAACATGAAGGAAAACAGAGAAATCTCATTAAAGAAAATGTCGAAGAGAGTGGAAAAAAAGAATCCCTTCAACTGGGGAAAAATATTCACGCATTGGCGACCATTGCTCACATTTCCCCCTTGTTAGGGCTCTTGGGAACGGTGCTCGGCATGCTTCATGTCTTTTCTGTCATCACAGAAAAGGGGGTTGGGAACGCACAGTCGCTCGCGGGGGGAATCTCCCAGGCGCTCATCACCACCGTTGCCGGGTTGATCGTTGCCATTCCAACGGTGGTTGCCTATCGCTATTTAAACGCCCGGGTAAAAACATTTGTTACGGAAATTGAGGAGTACTCCTTGAAAATAGTGGATGAGCTTACAGGGGCGCCCACCGCAGGTGATTCCTAACCATGAATTTTTCACAAAATGACCCAGAAAAAGATGAGGTAACCATTGAACTGACCTCTCTTATTGATGTTATCTTCATGTTGGTCCTTTTTTTTCTGATCACAACCACCTTTGCGTCAGCGCCCGGCTTTAAGGTTGATCTTCCCAAGTCATCCGCGAGTGATATCAGGCGTGACCGGCAGGATTTTACGATTTCAATCGCCCAAGACCGTTCTATCGCCATTAATCAAAAATATGTGACAGACGATGAACTCAAAAACCGCCTCTATGAAGAGGCCCAGCTTAATCCAGCCACCCTGGTTATTATTCAGGCCGATCAGAGTGTTTCGCACGGCAAAGTGGTTCAGGTGATGGACCTCGCCAAACAAGCGGGACTCAATCATCTCGCCATTGCGACCGAACCGAAAGACCCGAAAGACGGCGATGCCTCAAATTGAGCCCCATTTAAAAAAAAAAATTCGTTGGGTGATCCTCGGTTTTGTCATTTTTACCCTTTTTTTCACGGCATTTGGAGATCGCGGGCTTCTTAAAATTTTTCGCCTCCGAAAAGAGTTAAAGAGGCTCGAAACTTCTCTCAAAAATCTTGAGAGCCAAAATACCGATATCTCTAAAAACATTGAAAAAATGAAAAAAGAGAGGGTATTTCAGGAAAGATCGGTTCGTGAAACCCTTGGACTGGTGCGGGATGATGACATTGTTTACGAGTTTCAGGATGAGCTGGGGGCATTAGCTCAAAAGAGCAATACCGCGGTAAATAAAATAGCCGCTGAGAAGAAAAAATAAAACGGCTGTCCCCTTCTCAATGACAACGAGCCATCTCCCTGATTTTGGAAGGGTTGCAAGGGATCCGGTAAAAATCCCAAGTCCGAGAAATAAAAGCCCCAGCCCCAGCGCAAAACAAAACATCATGAGCGCCCCGTAGAGAAGACTCTGACGCGTCGCGATAAAGGTTAAAATTGCGCCCAGAAGGGGGACCGTGCAAGGGGCCACAATAAAACCCGAAGTAATCCCCATGATCAGCGCGCTCCCCCTCCCCGCTCCCAGGTTAGAAAGGACTTTGGGAACAGGGATACGAATCCATTCCATCTGTATCAGACCGAAGAAAAATAAGATTCCGCCGACTATAAAAAAAACAGATGGAGTCATCGTAATCTTTCCAAAAATCTTTCCGGTGGTAGCGGCAAAAACCCCAAGCGCCGCGTATGTCATTGCCATTCCGATCACATAAATGACAGACAGCCAAACTGCGTGCAGATGGGATTTCGCCCTGCCGCTGATAAACGTTACCGTAATCGGTATGACAGGATAGACACAGGGGGTTAGACTCGCCAAAATTCCTGAAACGAAGGCCAAAACAAACGCAAGAGGCGATCCTTCAGACAATGCCTGGGAAAATGAATCGGTCATTTTAATCGTCGTTGTATTTCTTTATTTTAATCCCGATTTTATCTGAAAGCTCATTCAAACGCGCTTTCAGATTTTTGGCGGTGCAGACCATCGTTATTTGAAGATCATCGGGATTGCTCAGCATCTGAATCGCCTCACGTGCTTCATCAAGCGTTACTTTTCGAATACGATCCTGATAGGTATCGAGATAATCGGAAGGGAGTCCCATCAGTTCAATAGCCACCCACTGTCCAATGCGCTTCCTGGCTGTGTCGATTTTAAAAGAAAATTCGTTGATGAGATTGCTTTTGGATCGTTCAAATTCGTCTTTTGTCACTCCTTTTTTCACATACTCTTTATAGAGAGAAAGAACAAGTTTCAATGTCTCAATGGTATCTTTCTCGGCTGGGAAAACCCACATCGCAAATTCGCCAGGCGCTTTTCCAGGGCTAAACCAGCTATAAGCCCCATAGCTCCAGCCCCGCTTCACGCGCACTTCCTGCATCAGCGTGGAGGTAAATCCGCCGCCAAAAGCGTTGTTGGCCACCATCAACGGAAAAAATTGGGGATGATGAATGTCTATTCCGTAATGCCCGATAATGATTTGTGTCTGCGTCCGGGCTGGTTTATCAATGAGAAGAATCTTCTTCCCCTTCCACGATTTTAACTTTGGATAACGGAATGCCGCCGCTCGGCCCGCCGCCATCTCTTTAAAATGATGGGATAGTTTCTGAGAGATCTTTTGTGAATCCATGTCACCGGCCGCGGCAAAGAAAAAATTGTCACGCACGAAATAGGTTTTGTAGTGAGAAACCATTTTTTCACGGGTCATTTTCTTAATCGTTGACTCACGCCCCTCGGAATTAAACGCATACGGATGGCCTTCAAATAATGCCCTCTTGAAGAAATACTTCACGAGGGACTGGTCGTTTTCACGCATCTCCCTCAAATCTGCGATTGTCTCCCGTTTTTCTTTTTCAAGCTCTTTGACGTCAAATTTGGGATGCAAAATGACATCTGAAAAAATCTCAAGAAATTTGTCGAGATTGCGTGTGAGGGTCTGCCCAAACACCTGAACCCCCTCCGCGCCGACTGACACATCGATATCCGCGCCCAGCTGATCTAATTCGTCACGAATTTGTTCACGGCTCCGCGTAGTAGTTCCCCGAAGAAGCATATTGCCGACAAGGGAGGTCAGTCCTTCCAGTTCAGGCGTGTCCCACACATAACCATACCTGCCTACCGCGTAGAGGGTGGCGACCGGCAAACTTTTATCTTCAGAGATAATGAGTTTTTGTCCCGTTGAGAGATGTGTCATATGAACTCCTTCAGAGTAGCTTTTTATTGAACATAAAAGGTTCATCCCGAAAAAAAATAAAACGAATAGTCCAAACTCTCTGCGTGAAGGTTTCTCATTGATTCTACAAAACCCCATATGTTTCCTACTTTCGTCTTTTTTTAACCTTTAGTCTTTTCGGCACTGCAACAACCACGGTTCGATTAGAGGCTGCCAGATAGTTCTTCGCGACCTCCTGAATATCGGCCGTTGTCACAACCTGATAGCCGTCCAGCAAATGAAGCGCCGTTTTGTAATCGCCGGAAATAACATGATAATGCCCCAGCGCCCGCGCTTTTCCGTTCACGCTTTCGAATCCCCGGTAATAGTCCATCTCGAAACGGTTTTTGGCCCGATCCAACTCTTTTGGGTTAACCCCCTCTTTTTGAATCTTTCCAATTTCTTTAAAAATCCGTTCATCCGCCTTTTTAACCGCATGCCCTTTTCGCATGGAGACCGCGATTTGAAAGAGCGCCGGATCTTTAAAGTGCGGGAGCGTTGCAGAAATCTGTGTTGCGATCTCTTCATCGATCACCATCCTTTTATATAAGCGGGAACCCTCCCCGTTAAAAAGAATTTCCGACAGAAGTTCCAACGCCGGGGTATCGCGATGTTTATAATCTGTCGCGTGGTAGGCGTAGATCGCTTTTTCAGTATCAATATCATCCCGCTCTAAAGTCACACGTCTTTCAGACCGCTGCGGCGGTTCTTTTGGAATTTCCAATTCCTGGATTTCGGAAGATGGGATAGATCCATAATATTCTTCGATCCAGGCAAGAACTTTCTCCTGATCAAAATTTCCAACGACAATAAGGGTCGCGTTGTTTGGCGCATAATAGGTCTTATAAAAATAGATACAATCTTGAAGATTCAGTTTTGAAATATCTTCCATCCAGCCAATGGTCGGCTGTCCGTAAGGATGAATGCGATAAGCCATCGAATCGAGCTTTTCATTCATCGCGCCATCAATGTCATTATCCACACGGAATCTTCGTTCATTCTGAATAACCCCTCGCTCCGATTCAATCTGTTTTTCATTTAAAATCATATGGCTCATGCGATCAGCCTCCAGCCGGATGACAAGCTCCATTTTTTCAGGGTCGGACGGCAACACCTCATGATAGTAGGTCCAGTCAACCCAGGTTGCGGCATTGGTAATCGCTCCATTAGCCTCCATGATACGATCGAATTCCCCTTCTTTGAGGTTTTGGGTCTCTTTAAAGAGAAGATGCTCAAAAAAATGCGCAATCCCCGTCTTCCCTTTTTTTTCATGTCTGGAACCGACATTGAACCAGGTATGATACGCGAATACGGGAACATTTTTGTCAAGGGCAAGAATGATATCGAGACCATTGCGAAGTTTGTGACGCGTGATTGCAACGCCTCCCCACGCCTCTGTCTTCTCAATCATATATTTCCTCTCTTTCTTGATTTTTCTGACAGCCGCAAAAACAGCCGTGAGTAGCAGCAAGAAAATAAATAACCATGCTGTCCAATGCTTACTCGGCATTAAAAATCTTCAATTAAATTGACTGACTGTCCGTTTAACGACCGGATGTGGATCAGAAACCGCCCCGATTCTTGAATACCTGCCTGAATACCAGACAGATCAACAGCATGCGTAAATGGAACGGGTGTTTGGGCGGAATCACTGCTCGTAGAGTCATTCCCTGATCGTTTTGTTTCATCTACCGTTGCAATAGGCAAGACGTCGATCACATGATTGAGAGGTTGGTTTACAACCACATGATCGATCTGCATCGTCTCATTTGGAAAGATACCCATGAGTTGTAAAATATATGGATTTTTTGAAACCAGCTCGGCTTTTTTGACAGGGGCATACAGATAATCATCTGTTTTATCGTTTTTGGCCTCTTTCACAGGAAGGAACGCCGAAGGCGAAACCTCATCAGCCACAAAGATACTATAATTTTGTGCCTTTAAAATGCCAATGTCGATGACCCTTTCATAAGGGACCATCATTTGAAAACAGTGCCCGTCATAATAATAGGCCTGCTGCACAATTTGAATTCTTTCGCCGGCCACGAATACTTTTGAAGGACCTGATTTATAACAGGTATTTGGAAAAATTCCTTCAATAACTACCTGAATATTATCATTATCATCGAACCCCCCCGGGGCATAGACAGTGGAGACCGACGCTTCAACCAAAGCGGGGCGATGGCTGTCCGCTCCCAAAAGAGACGGACTCAAAAATAAGAACGTAAAAAATAGATAAAAGTAAATCAGTAGCAAGCTCATTTCGTTCCGAAATGAGCGCGCAGTATAAATATAAGACAAGCCAGCTCTTAGAGCTGGCTTGTCTACCTTATTTTCCCTTCTTTGAAACTTTTCTCTGTTCACGCTTCACCTCCGCTCTTTTCTTCTCCCGCCCCTTCTTTTTCGCGCGGTGTCTTCTCTGAATCATTTTTCGTGTTCGCTTTGAATCATCTTTTCCCATCGTCCCATCACCTCCTGAATAACTTTCCCCGTCGACTTCCGGTCAACTTCAATCACCCACTGCGCCTCATTATAATAATCAGCGCGTTGAGACAAGAGAAATCTCAAGCCTTCCTCCGATTTTCCCTGGAAAATCGGGCGGCCATTTACCCGTTCAAATAGAGTCTCGACCGACGCCTTCAAATAAACCCATTTACCTAAGCGCTTCAAAAGCATTCTATTTTTTTCCAAGACTACCGCGCCTCCACCCGTTGCCAAAACATAAGCCGATGGCTTCGGCCTTTTTACAAATGTCTCAAGGCATTGCGTTTCAAGCAGCCTAAAATACGACTCTTTATTCTGTTTAAATAATGTTTCGATAGAAACCTGGTATGTTTCCTCGATCATTCGATCGAGGTCAAAAAAAGGGATACGGCGCCGCTTCGCAACAGCTTCTCCAACCGTCGATTTTCCCGAACCGGGGGGGCCAATAAAGACAAGGCCAGACATTATTTTCAGTAAAAGCGCAAGGTTTTTAGCGGAGCTAATTCCTGGGGTCTCGTGTAATGAACCATCAGTTGTACCGCCGAACCATCCGGCGAGGTATTGAGCAATGAAAACCTCACCC
Organism: uncultured bacterium; assembly: GCA_964392415.1. Taxonomy (GTDB): domain Bacteria; phylum Bdellovibrionota; class JACOXK01; order 2-02-FULL-40-11; family 2-02-FULL-40-11; genus CAYJMQ01. The sequence continues at coordinate 22,031 of CAYMPL010000012.1, forward strand.
CCACTTTGGGCACAACGACTGAATTATATGGCTGTTCCGCGCGATAATAATTATTTGAATCGTCGAAAATAGGATTGGCCTGGGTTCCACCTAGAAAAACTTTCCCCATGCCGCCCATATCATGTTTCTGGGAAGCTTCAAAACCAAATCCTGCATCGTGAAGCTGAAAGCGTGTGGAAAACGCGCTCTTTTCCGTCATCCATTCAACCTCTGGACGCGCATCGACAACCAAAAGACCTCCTTCACCCGGATGCTCCCCACCTGATTATCACCGAGATCTCGTGATTCATTCCGGTACCACAAAACGAGTCCGGACTGATACGCGTAACGATGAACAAAGGGCGGCACAATAAAGTAATAAATCGAATTCAGCGCCTGATCGAATCCGTAAGGTGTTCTCCACTCAAGCATATAGCTATGGGGATATTCCCGACGGACTTGCCCATTCTCAAGCCGCACAAAACCGCTGCGGCTCCATATGATTTCTTGGAAGGGACTGTCCGATTCAAAGTTCTCACGAAACCCAATGGCATCGATCGTCAGATCATCGATGGCAAATCCCTTCCCCCCTTCCGCCGGATCGGTCACATATCGAAAACGAAGGCGCCGCTTCATGCCGACATAAGGAGTCAGATCAAACTCCGCATCGACCCATTTCCCTTCGGTTGTCCCCGTAATTCCGTATCCAATATTGGCCCCATTCGGATTCTCTTCAGTGGTAATGTTGCCGGAAATCGGAGCCAATTTTCCTTCTTCGTTTTCAATTTCGACATAGGCATAGTCGTAAGCCAGCTCAATGTCATAATTGACCTTGAACTTGAGAGCTGCTTTTTCAACACCGGAAAGATCAATCTCCGTGGCTAACGCATGAACCCTATCATTGCCCACATCGCTATATTCATAAAATTTCCCTTCGATAATATTTGGCGGCTCAAAAACTTTGAAGACTTTCATCTGTTCTGGAAGGTTGATTTTCAGAGCCTGCGCCTTATGCCCATGAAACTCAGCCCGATCGAGCAGCGCAAATTTATGAACATCCGCAGACTCAAGAGAAATCTCATCATAATCGAGCCATCCCAGTTCCATTTTTTCGTAGGCATCAAAGTGTGTAGGGGTCGTGCCAAGCGGCTGGTCGGCTAAGGATGCCCAACTCCCGGCTGACATGATCGACCAAAATCCCACAGACGACTCACTTTTATTGTTGGGTCTCGTGTCATAAAGATCTGGAAGTCCCAAATCATGACCAAACTCATGGGAGAAAACACCGGGCGTGCCATTCTCCGGCATCATCGTGTAATCAAGCATCCAAATATCGTTCACTGGATCGACCTGAATTCCGCCGTGCTGCGCAAATTTGGAAGGCCCTTTCATCAGCGGCAATCCCGGGGGTTGAAAATTCGCGCGCCCCCTGTGGGACCAAATGGCATCCTCCTCCTGGGCGCCTCCCCTCGCCTCCTGTCCCACACCCGCATGGACGATCATCACGTGGTCGACGTAGCCATCCGGTTCGTCAAAATCCCCATCCTGATCCCAATCATATCGATCGACGATATCGTACTGCGGCCAGTCGACAGCGCCGGCCGTAGATGGGATGAGATCGGAGATAATTCTCCACACAGGACCATTCGCATTATCTATGTTGTGATCTTCTCCATCTTTTCCATAATGAGCCTCGGGATATGGCACAGAAAACCAGCCATAGGCATCCCCATCGACGGTATATCTTCCGGAGGAATTTTCGAGGTAAAAATTGGCCATGGTATAAGCACCCGCTGTCCGGTCAAAAAGCATTTTTTGATAATGTTCGGCAGAAAAGTCTTTTACCCAAAACGTCGCATTATCAAACGCCATCGGCTCTCCAATCTGATTGTGCGCGGGGCCAACCCCTTCCGCGTCAGAAAACTCAACCAAAAGCACGAGAATTTTACTGGTCGTTCTTAATTTGTACGGAACCGTTTCACTGTTTGGAACAAACGGGAACGGGTCTCCATATTTAAAATCAAAAACACTGAAAGACCCCTTTCCGGTTCTGCCGATTCCAAAAGAAGAAAAATCGGCTGTTAATTCTTTAAGACGCTCCATCGAATAGTCGTGTATTTTTTTTTCGCCCGGTGATTGAATCACGCAGCCGTATTGTTTAAATTCAACGGCCCAGGCTTTAAGGAGCGGAAGAGAATTAAGAAAAGAGAGAAAAAGAAAAAGAGAGAACCCCCTTTTTATCCCATCTTTCATCAACGATACCTCCTAGGTTACAAACGAGGACTGATACAACACTGTAACTGTGCGGGACTGTAAAATTTAAAAAAGAGCTTGTCAATGAAATTCAGCTAAAGTAATCGTCATCCTGATGAAAAGTATCGTCATCGTTTCCGCGTCGCGAACGCCGATCGGGAGTTTCAACGGAGCGCTTGGGAAAATCGACGCCCCTAAACTCGGCGCGCATGTAATTTCAGAATCTCTGAAACGCGCGTCGATAAAACCTGACGACGTCTCCCAGGTCATCATGGGCTGCGTTCTTACGGCGGGCATCGGCCAGGCCCCCGCCCGGCAGGCCGCAATATTTTCGGGAATTCCGGCGACCGTTCCGGCGATGACCATCGGAAAAGTGTGCGGATCGGGACTGAAAGCGGTCATGCTCGCCAAAAATGCGATCGAAGTTGGGGAATCTGAAATTGTCGTTGCGGGTGGCATGGAAAATATGAGCCTGGCGCCGCATCTTCTTGAAAAATCGCGCGGCGGCTATCGCCTGGGACATGCCCAGATTTCCGACTCCATGATTAAAGACGGACTCTGGGATGTCTATCACCAGTTCCATATGGGATCTGCCGCCGAACTCTGCGCAAAAAAATACCGGTTTTCAAGAGAGGAGCAGGATGATTTTGCAAAAGAGAGCTACCGGCGGGCACAGCGGGCCGAAAAAGAAGGCCTCTTTAAAGAAGAAATCGCCCCTTTTGTAATCCCACACTTCGGCGACGCCAAAGGAAATTCTCAAACGATCAGCGAGGATGAAGAACCCCAAAAATTTCTCCCTGAAAAAATTCCAGCGCTTCGTCCGGCTTTTGAAAAAGAGGGAACCGTAACCGCTGCCAACGCATCCAAAATTAATGACGGCGCGGCGGCCGTTGTGCTGATGACGGAAGAGCTTGCAAAAAAACGCGGATTCATTGACAAGAATCATAGGCCGCTGGCAAAAATCATCGCGCAAGTCGACGCCGCCGGGCCCCCGGAATGGTTTACAACAGCGCCGATTGCCGCCATCCAAAAAGTACTTTCAATAGCAAATCTTTCCGTGAAAGACATAGATCTTTTTGAAATCAATGAAGCCTTCGCGGTCGCAGCCCTCGCGGCGATTAAAGATCTTTCACTCGATCCTAAAAAAGTCAATGTCCATGGCGGCGCTGTTGCTCTCGGTCATCCGATCGGCGCAAGCGGCGCGCGGATTCTCACAACGCTCCTTTACGCGATGAAACACCATCGGGCCAAACGAGGCCTCGCCGCCATCTGCATCGGCGGCGGCGAAGCAAGCGCAATGGTTGTGGAATCGATTTCTTAAATTTGCCATCCCTGTCGACAGGTTGTCTTTTTTTTCTCACGATGCTAGTCTTTTAAAATATGGCAAAGAGAATTGAAGGCATTGCCAATATCAATGGACGAATACAGCCGCTCGGCGCCGCTTCTATTCCGGTTCTGGATCATGGTTTTCTCTACGGAGATTCCGTGTTTGAGACGATGCGAACCATGGGTGGCTGGCCGTTTCAGCTTTCGAAACATATCGACCGCCTTTTTCATTCCGCGGAAGGGTTAAGTCTTAAAATTCCTTTCACAAAAAAAGCGCTCACGGATGAGATCTGCCGAACCATTCAGTCCTACTATAAAAAATATCCAAAATCCGAACTCTATGTTCGTGTCGTCATGACGCGCGGCTATGGAGATATTGGCTTTGACCCCAAACTCTGCCCGCGGCCGACACTGCTTATCATCATCAAAAAATTTCGCCCGCCGGCTCAAAAATTCTATGAAGACGGAATGAACGTTGCGATTGTCCCTGTCATTCGAAATCACCCGCGGGCATTGGATCCCAACATTAAATCGGGAAATTATCTGAACAATGTGCTTGCCTACATTGAAGCGAAAAAGCGGGGGGCAAATGACGCCATTTTATTGAATGAAGAAGGCTTCCTCACAGAGGCCTCAAACAGCAATCTGTTTCTTGTAAAGGACCATGTGGTTATGACACCGTCTATTGAGAGCGGGGTATTAAAGGGATTGACGCGGGCGTTTATTATAGAGGTGGCAAAAAAACATGGAATGGCCGTTCATGAAAGAAAAATTAAAGAGGAAGAGCTGTTTCAGGCGGATGAATGTTTTATTTCAAGTGTTCTCAAACGAATTCTTCCAGTGACCCGGTGTAATGCCCGACCGATAGGAAGCGGCCGGGTGGGAATGACAACGAAACAATTGATGAAATTATTTGAGAAAGAGGCGGCTCAGCATAAACAGCCTCAGGAGAGACATTGCTTCCACAGCTAGTGGCAGCAGGTTGTATATTACTGAATTGTTCGTCACACGGAAGAATAGAAATCCCTATCGATCGCACCCCGTTTGAGAACCTTCAAAGCGAAGCGCTGGTCTCGGAAATTCAAAATCAAACAGCGGAATATCAAAAGCTTGAGAACCTCGCCGAGAAACCGTATTTCGAACTGACGCTCGGCTATCTCAACTATCTTAATAACTCTCAGGGGAGATCTCTGAAGGAAGCGGAAAACTACTTTACGAAAGCCTCCACAAGTGTCGGATCCATTGGGAATTTTTCGCTCAGGGAATACGCGCTCTATTATCTTGGCCAGATGAAACTCGAAGCGGGAAAATGCAAAGAGGCCGGGGCGTTTCATCGTGAGCTTCTCGAAAAATATCCGGAAAGTGTTGCCAAGAACCGTTTTGAGAAAGTCTGGCGGGAGCTCTGCGAATCCAAAAAACTTGAATCCCCGCTCCCTCCTCTCACCCGTGAAGAAAAATTAAGTAAGCGCCATCTAAATCTTTATGAACGGGCGCTGAAAAATGAGCGTGATAAAAATTATCCCATCGCGATTTGGCAGTTTCAAAAATTTCTAAACAGCGTCCCTGCCAGTCATCCCGAGGTGGAATCTGCCCTGGAGAAACTCCTGGTCATCTATAAAAGACAAAACGACAAGCAAAAACAACTTCGATATTTGACGTTGCTCTCGCGATACCAGAAAGCGGATCCGCAGAAATTCCCCTACTCTCCGAAATGGCTTCTGGAACTGGCGAAATTTCATTGGAACCATGAACGTCCCGAGATCACCCAAAAATATATTGAGCTTCTGATTCGTTGGCCCTATCATCGCTATCTTTCGAACAGCTATTTTATTCTTTCGAAAATCGCGGCTGAGAATAAAGACTTTCAGAAGGCAAAGGAATCGATCGATCTCGCAGCAACGTCAAACATTCGCCCGCAGGTTGAGGAAGAAATTTCATATCTTCGCGGATGGTACGCCTACCGGGCGGCAGACTACAAAGCCGCGATTGAAGTTTTCAAGCAATTCAGGCGCGACTACCCCGAGTCTGACTATTTCGATACCGCCACCTACTGGCTCGCGCAGACACACAAAAAAACGGGGGATATCGGCGAGGCAAATGATCATTTTCATGAACTCGCGGATAAGAATCCCTACTCCTACTATGGCATCCGTTCGCTCCACCATTTAAAAAAACAGAGAAAAGCGATTCAGTTTGAAAAGCAGCTTATTTTTCGCTATTCGAAACGCGCGTTTGGAAGCGAACATATCGCTCCATTTCTAAAAGGTGAAAAACTGATTCATCTTGGATTTGGCAAAGATGGCGTTGATGAACTCCGCTCCGCAACGACGCTGCCCGCTTTTCTGGATACACCGTGGTTATTTCAATATTACATTGCGACTCTCTATCATCTCGGCAAGGATTATATTTCTTCGATTGTCCTCTTAAGCCAACTTCAGAAGAAATATCTCGACGATCTCCCCGATGAACATTTGCTTCTTCTTTACCCGAAACAATATTGGGATCTCGTACAAAAATACGCGAAAAAATTTTCTCTCGACCCATTTTTAATCCTTTCAATCATGCGCCAGGAGAGCGCATTCAATCCCAATGCGGTCTCCCCCGCCGATGCCATAGGCCTTTTGCAGATGACCCCCTATATTGGAAAGGCGATGGCAAAGCGCCTGAAACGCAAATGGCGCAAAAACGATCTTTTCGATCCTGACAAGAATCTTCTCTATTGTGCTTTTTATCTCTCGCGTCTCATGAAGAAATTTAGAGGAAATCTTACTTTTGTTCTTGCAAGCTACAACGCAAATGAAGAAAACGCTCAAAAATGGATCAAGCGATACTGGACAAATAACGTTGAGGAATTCATTGAAGAGATTCCCTATAAAGAAACCCGCTCTTACGTAAAGCTCATCATGAGGAATTACACAAACTATCTGTTTGTTCATGAAGGGGTTTTTAAGCCATCTCCTTGAGATATCGACATCTGTCTTACAAAAAACGTCACTTCCGACATCAATACAAAATAATAAATTAAATTATTATTAGTTATTTCAATTACTTACAATAATTACCTCCCGTGGCACATCAATTGCTCTTTTAAAGTGTTAAGGAGAGCAGTTGGTGAAAAAGGCGCACCTGGTTGGAATTTATATCTCGGTCGTTATGACGATTCTGACACTCAATCGCCTATTTATAATGAGTGGTTTTGAACCGGGGGAAGATCCCGCCCCCCGCAGGGGCGCGCCCCAGAAGCCGCTTCTGAATGAGGCCCAGGCTGTTTCACCTCCTTCTCCTCTGCAGCGCGATCCTGATCTCGTAAAAAACTGGGCGCTCAAAGATGACAGCGCCCTGTCGATTCATAAGGCCTGGCAGCTTGGCCAATGCGATGAAAGAGTTGTGGTGGCTGTCATCGACACCGGGGTCGACTACAACCACCCCGATCTCAAACAAAACATCTGGAAAAACCCGGTAGAAATTGAAGGAAACGGGAAAGACGATGATAAAAATGGATACGTGGATGACACGATGGGATGGGATTTTGTAGGCAACGATCCGCTCCCCTATGATGATCATGGACATGGAACGCATGTCACGGGTATCATCGGCGCCGCTTCCTCCAACGGCATTGGAATTTCCGGGGTCTGTCCCAATGTCCGTCTGATGATTTTAAAATACTACGATGCCGATGCCGATGGAAAAACAAATCTTAAAAATACCGTAAGAGCCCTCCATTACGCGGTGGATAATGGGGCGAATATTATTAATTACAGCGGTGGGGGGGCGGAATTTTCGAAAGAAGAATATCAGGCCATTGAGAAGGCCAGTCAAAAAGGAATTCTCGTGATCGCAGCAGCCGGGAATGAAAAACAAAATGCCGACCAACATGCGTACTACCCGGCATCGTATGATCTCGAAAATATCGTCTCCATTGCAGCGGTGACGCAGGCAAAAACACTCGTTGAATCTTCAAACTATGGCATCAAAAAAATCGATATCGCGGCCCCCGGAAAATCGATCTACAGCACCCTCCCCCAGGGGAGATACGGCTATATGACGGGGACCTCCCAGTCGACCGCTTTTGTCAGCGGCATCGCGGCCCTTGCACTCTCAAAAAACCGATCTCTGACCGTTGACCAATTAAAAGAACTCCTTATCGCAAGCATCGATCCCCAGGTATCCCTACGGGGAAAAATAAAGACCGGCGGTGTCATTAACGCCCATACGCTTCTTAAACATATTTATTGACCTCTGTCGCTCCAATTTGCTACACCTGAGGCTAATGAAAAAGTGGTGGATGGCTGGAATGGTTGCAGCGGCTGGGCTTGGGTTGCTTCTTTTTTATCATCGTCCTCTCTCCCTCATTACCACATCCAGAGGAATCAGCGGCGCCCGCTCAAAAGTCATTCTGATAAGCTTTGATGGGGGATCCAATGAGCTCCTTCACCAATTTATTTCCTCTTTTCCACCGGATAGCGGATTTCGTAAGATTCAAAAGAACGGTTTTCTGGCAGATCAGGGGCTGGAAGTCAGTTCCCCATCGCTGACCGCACCATCCCATATTTCCATCGCCACGGGGGTCGCTCCCTCCATCCATGGAATTGTTTCAAATCAGTTCCACATTCCGAATGATCCCATTGGCCGATCTGTCAATGGATTTACGTATGACATCGCCCCCAGCGTCGAGACGATCTGGGAAGAAGCCAAGAAAGAGTGGAAACAAGTTGTGGGAATCGCCTATCCTGCGCTCGATGGCTTATCTCCAAAACGGACAGCCGATAGGGGGATCTCTTATACCAAACAGGAATCACCCGGCTTTATCTTTGAACCCTCCAAATTCAATGACTACCCTGGAAAACTTCCGGAAAAGATCAAATCATACAGCCCCCCTCGCTATACGAACTTTTTTTTAACTGAAGTTGGCACCGATGAGAGATATACCGATGCCTTTTATGATCACCCTTTCCACGGGCCAGAAAAGCCAGAAAAAAAAGAAGAACCAGGAAGATCTCTGGCCAAGCGGCCGATTGAAATGATTGCAATCGACTCAACCAAAGATGGAAAAACAAATTATGACGCATTTCTGTTCGACGATGATCATGACCTCCAAAATGGTTTTCAAGGGACTGTCGATTTGAAACGATCCCCCTGGATCGGCATTCAATTTTTGAATGACGATATCCTGAAAGGAAGCTGGTGCAAATTGCTTTCGCTTTCCCCTGATCTCACAAACGTGAAACTTTATGTCGGCGCTGTTCACAAAACAGACGCCTATCCGAATTATGATAACGATTTCACCAATCTCATCAGAAAAGAGATCGGTTTTTGGCCGGGGACTCCTGATCGAGGCAATCTGGGGAAAGGGGTGACGCCAGAGATGATGGTGGAGCAGTCGCTGAGACTGGCAGATTACCTTCATAAAGCCACACTTCTTGTTGGCACGCAATTTAAATTTAGGCCATGGGATTTGATTCTCACCTATCAGCCGATGCTTGATGAATTGGAACATCAATTTCTTCTCACAGATCGATCTCAAAAAGACTTTTCAAAAGAAAAAAGCGAAGAATACCTAGGCTATATTCGTGCCGGTTATGTAAAAGCAAATGAGATTGTCGAGTCGCTCATTAAAGAAACCGAGACCGAAAATGCTCATCTGATTGTTGTCAGCGATCACGGCATGGCGCCGCTTAAAAAAATCTACCACCCCAATCGTCTTTTGCGGGAGCGGGGGTATATCAGAACAGATGATGACGAGATGGCCAGAAAAGAAATCATTGCGAGGGCATTTAGTTCGGGGGGGATCAGCCATATCTACGTCAATCTGGAGGATCGGGAAAAAGATGGAATGGTTCCGAAAGAGAAAAAAGAAAGAGGGGCGAAGAAACCGTATGAAGTTATTCGCGACGAACTGATCGCCATTTTCAAAGAAGAGGCCTCGAAAGAGGATTCCCCGATTCAAAAAGTTCTAAAACGGGAAGAGGCAGAGGCGATCGGCCTCAATCATCCGCACGCCGGGGATGTCATCGTCATGGGCAACCCGGGATTTCATTTCACCGATGCCATGACACCCGGCCCTATTTTAGAAACTGCCACGTTCTATGGTCAGCATGGATATGATCCCACCCTTCCGGTCATGAAAGGAATCTTTGCGGTGTATGGCCCTAATTTTAAGAAAGATCTCGTTAAAGAGCCTGTAAGCTACAAAGATATCAAGCCGCTTGTCTTAAAACTGCTTCAATGAAATGACCCTCTCGAGAAAAGAGGTAGGTCTCGCAATTCTTACGGCGCTTCTCATTGTCTTCTCATTTCCAAAATTTGAATGGGCACACTTAATTTGGATTGCCTTTCTCCCCTACCTCATCGCCATTCAAAACAAAAGCCCAAAACAAGCTTTTGGACTTGGCTTCATCGTAGGGATTGTAATAACCGCCGGTGGAAGTTACTGGATTCTTCACACCCTGCGGGAATTTGGAAGGCTTCCGCTTGTTCTTGCCATTCCAATTTTTCTTATTTTCTGTCTCTTTAACAATCTTCATTTTGCAATTTTTGGATGGCTTCTAAAGCGCTTTCCTGGGGCCCCCCGAATTATTTTTATCCCGATCGCTTTTACCGTCGTAGAATATCTCTTCCCACAGGTCTTTAGCTGGTATTTGGGGGCTTGTCTTTATAAGCAGCTCTGGCTCATACAGCCGGCGGATATCACAGGGGTCTATGGGTTTAGTTTTTTGATATTATGCGTGAATGTTGTGTTTTTCGAAATCTACCTTTGGACTCGGAAGAAAACATCACACTTTCCAAAATTTGAAATCATGGCGCTGGGGCTTTTGTTCGCCGTTTCCTGCGCTTATAGTCAATTAAGGAGCGCGTATTTTGGGAGATTGGCTTTGCAATCTCCCAAAATACGCGCGGCATTAATCCAAACCAACATTGGGAATCTCGATAAATTTGAAAGCTCGCACGGTTATCCCTACGCCGTTCAAAAAACACGCGCGATCAACAAAGAACTTGTTTTAAAGGCTTCTAAAACAAACAACCTCGATTTAATCGTGCTTCCTGAAACAGCGTCCCCGGGTTACTTTACCGAAGATCAACTCTCAAACCGTCTTGAAATGTTTCAGCTGGCGTCTCAGTCCAACGTGCCGCTTGCCTTTGGCGGATATTATAAAACGGAGCATCAAACTGAACCGGCGCTCAAGATCTACAATACCCTCTTTTTGATCTCCCCCTATTTTCAGGTTTTAGGGCGGTACGATAAAGTGAATCTCCTCGCTTTTGGAGAATATATGCCCTTGTCGAATACCTTCCCCTTTTTAAAGAAGATTATCCCGACCGTGGGTGATTTCTCCAGAGGCGGGGAGATAAAAATACTGCCTTTGCGCAAAGACATCTCCTTTGCCCCGCTCATCTGCCTCGAAGCGATATATCCAAACTTCGTCCGACAATTTATTAAAAAAGGGGCGCGTTTCATGGTTACCATCACCAATGATTCCTGGTTTGGCAATACGGCCGCCCCTTACCAGCACCGAATGCTCCATGTCTGGCGAACGATTGAAAACCGGGCGCCGATGCTCCGTGTTGCCAATACGGGTGTTTCAACCTTCATCGATTTGAGAGGAAAAATACAATCCGAAACGCCGTTGTTTCAGGAAGCAATATTGGTCGACAATATCGCTGTTATTTCAGAAAAATCTTTTTACACAAAATTCGGGGATCTGTTTGTTTATCTCTTGATAGGGCTATCTTCTCTTTTTTTAATCTTTCACTTCAAATGGAGAACATTAAAATTACATTAAAATAAAAAGCCCCCCATTTTCTTTTTGAAAAAAACAGGTATCATAAAACTTGTACTTGAAATGTCATTTCGAGCACGCAGTGCGAGAAATCTCTGTTGATATATGCAAAAATATCCATACCAAATCTGGCTCGTCTATTTGCTTCTGCTTTCCTCTGCGTCATGTGGAACATCAAAGCTCTCCCCTCTCGGCATCGTGCCAAATTCAACGGTCGATCTTGTTGCAGCTGACGGGAGTATTCCCGCAAAAGTCGTCTTTGAAGAAGCGCCAATTTCAACCCAAGAGCTAGGCTCTGATACGGTACAAGGGGTCACTTTTACGGGGGACATAGACCTCAATCAGACGACCTCGCCAGAGGCATTTTCCGCAATCCAGGGGGGGGATCAAATTCTTCTTGAAATAATCTTCATCAATCTCGAACGAAAAGAACAGCTCTTCCAGATAGAACCTATTCAAAAAGGACAACCGCTGACAAAGCATATTTTTCGGCAATCGCTCCCTTTCGCGCTTTCTGATATCGCAAAGATTGTCCTTAAAGTTGATCGCAAAGAAGTGGCGGTTGTACCCCGTTAGAATGACTTTGTCCAAAACCTAATCATTTGTTTATGATATAGGCTCCATTATTGGAAAATCCAGCGCCAATTGATGCCCCTTTCATCCTAATAAGACTAAGTAGAATCATAAGCTTATATAATCTTTACCGAATATGCCCCGCTCTGGCACCCCTTTTGCTTTTTATAGGGGTAAGTGATGTTGTGGAGGGTGTTCCAATGTTAAAGCAGAAAAGGTGTGAAAAAATGTCATTCCGAACGCGAAGCCACGCGTGGCGAAGCGTGAGGAATCTCTATCTTTATCGAATGATCGTTTCCTTGCTCATGGTTTCCCTGTTTCTGGCAGGCTGTGGCGACAAAAGTGAAAAAGGGGTCATCAAAGGATTTGATTTAAACAGTTTGAATCTTTCCCAAGAGACCATTGCTATCCAGGTTGCCCTGCCATCCACCCAACAAGAGATACAACAAGTTTCGACAGGAGCTGGCGCTTTTAAAAATCGCTTTAACGCCCCCCTTTCATTTGATCAAATTCGGATGATCCGCGCCATTGTGGTCGATCGCAGTGGGTCCAAACATCTGATGGGGGCTGCCACATTTTCTCAGAAACCAGATGGAAGTTCTTCGCGGGCAATCACCGGCAATATCGATTCCATTGAATTGAATGATGTCATCTGGATAAGCGATCTCGCCGATTCAAATATGTTTTTTGCCTATATCCAGTTCTTTCAAAATCCATCGATCGAAATTGGGGTCGATCTTTTCAATGGCGGAAGTCTGACACTTGCAAACCTCATCGAATCGGGAGCCATCGATATCGGCGTCCCGCTTAGAATCTATTTCCATTTCGAAAGAAAATAGAGATCCTTCACTTCGTTCAGGATGACAGGCTTTTGAGTCAGCTCCTTACGGTTTAAAACCGTTTTTCAAACGCGAGAGAAAAGGTATTCCCCCCTACCCCTGGGATCGTGTAATCCCCAAAAACCGTGAGTCGCTCTCTAAGATTATGACGGCCGATCGGAATCGCAAACGCCGTTTTTAAAATCGTATCCGGGGAAAAATGGTAAGAAAAAAAGGGAGTTAAAACAAAAAGCGACTGACCGGGAATTTTCATCTCGTTATCCTGATAAGCCCCGCCCCTTCGGTAATGCAGTCCGATGCCCGGCAGAAGGCGAAACGGCGTATTCACCTCCGCAGAGAGAGAGGATGCCAATTCATTCCCATATCGCCGGTTCACTGGCGAAGGGTCAATTTTAACAATATATGAGATGTCGGCGGAAAGACCCAGATGATAAATCTCCCGTAAACTCGAAATACCGATAACCACATCGGTTCGATCAAAGACAAATTCATGGTCGCTCGCCAAAGGGAGTTTCATTCCTGTTTTAAGTGAAACAAACGTTGGAAAGTCATTGACAAGCCCTTCAAAGAGAGAGGCCGATAGACCTAAATAGGGATTCGTAAATGATAGCGTCCCTCCGAGCGTCATCATGGGAACCATTGCCTCAAGTTGAATACCAGGAATAACGATCATTCCACCGGAGAAATTTAATCCCTGGAGGAGCGCTTTTTTATCATTATTTTTGGGAAAAACACGAGAGAGCGAGTAGGAACTTTGAAGAGTGTGATAATCCTGCCGCAGCTCTTCTTCTGTTTTATCCTCAACCTTTTCGGGAGTCAACGCAAAAAGAGGGCTGGCTAAAATGAGAAAGGAACTGACGATAACCGCTAAAATCTGCATCTATACGAATTCAACCTGCACAGCTCAAATGCTTCGGCATCCTGCATCCGTTTGAGCGCAAATTCATAACAATTGGCATTGACAACGCTATCGATCTGTAAAGATT
>CAYMPL010000013.1:0-33318 GCA_964392415.1 uncultured bacterium
GGAGAGTGTCGGGAGCTTATTTTTCTTATAGTAATTATACAAAACAGAAATAACCAGACACCGCACCCATGACTGAACCGCAAAATAGGGGGTGTCTGTAAAATTAAACTGCACCGGGGATTCGCCCCCATGATCTGAAATCCGGACGAGGTACTTCTCCTCATCTTGCGGCTTTTGACCGAGAAAACCCTTAAGTCTCGCGTACTCATAGACAGGGGTTCCTGGAAGCGCAACGAGCAGATTGGGACTGATGAGCGGATCATAGGGATAAAATTCCGTAATATCCTGAAGAAACCGCGCGGTCTCTTCTATCGTCCCGTATGTTTCCCCCGGCATTCCGACAACCGCTGCCGGGACTGTCTGTAAACCTGCCTGAAATGTCTTAATCGCGGCATCGCGATTCATCTGGACGGTGGCTCTCTTTTCCATCACGGAGAGGATTCGATCGCTCCCCGATTCCATTCCATAATGAATCGCAACACAACCACTCTCTTGATATTTTTTAAGAACCGGCAAATCGACATGATCAACCCGGATTGCGCCAATCCGATATAATATATCCAAAGTCGAAATTTTTTCGACAAACTCATCAACCCATTTCTGTGAAGCCCCAAAATCTTCATCTCCAAAGGAGATAAAACCGACATCGTGACGCTCCATCAGGAATTTAATATGATCGATCACCCGATCGACCGGCAAAATCCGAAGCCCTTTTTGCCATCTGTGGCAAAAGGTGCATCGGGCGATACAGCCTCGCGAGGTCACAACCGTTGCCATCTTTTTTCCTTGTCTTTTCACCTCATTCACCCGTCGATCGTATTTAAATTGGGGATAATATTTCGGATCGATAATATAGCCATCCAACTCTGAAAACTCCTTTAAAATCTCATAATCTGGATCCGGTATTTCGTGCGCCGGGATCTGTATCTCGTAGCCGGTAAAGACCATATCCGCCGTTTGATTCAGGAAGCAGATACCGAGAACCTTTTTTAACTCTTCATCGATCTTTACCAAACCCTGTTTCGAAAAATAATCGAGCAGATGCGCCATGACCTGCTCCCCTTCTCCGGTTACGCAAATATCGACCTTTGTAAATTTAAGAATAATATCGGAAGAGGCTGTAATGGCCCCACCGACAACGATCATCGAATGGGGGAGTATTTCTTTGATCAACAAACTGAGCTTCTTCACATAGGCATACGTTGTTGAAACCGTGGCGCTGATTCCAATGACATCCGGCCGATGACGTAAAAAATAGTCTCTGATCTCTGAAAATGCGGGGCGAAAATAGTTAATATCGTAAAAGAGCGGGTTATATCCCCCCGATTTCAACGCCTGCGTGACAAACATCGCGCCAAGCGGGGGATAGGTTGTCCGGGCATCTTCAGAACGGAGCGGGACATTGCAAATAACAATCTTGATACCCATGGTTATACGTGTTTGAGTTTTCTGATAAATATTACCAAATGCTTCCCCAATAACATTCTAAAAAATGTATATAAAATCAGTTTATTAAAAAATAGCGCCAAAGGATACTTGAAAATTGCCCTTTTTAAAAAAATCCTGGCTCTTCTAAAATCATCCGATCCGTAATAGTTCGTTGCGATAATCGTATAAAGACTGCTATACCCTTCTCTTTTCCATTTTTTGATTTTGGGTATCAGCGCTTTATTCTGAAAAACCAGATCGAGCGCGAGCGTCATCGACCTTTCCATCTTTTCAATCCTCTGTGACGACTGTTCAGGGTGACATCTCAATTTCACCGTGTAGGCATCGACGGGAAGAAAACGGGTACAGCTCGCAAGCCTCACCCACATCTCCCAATCTTCTGATCCCGAAAGCGCTGGATCTTCGCAAAAAAACCCAGCCTGCCCCCCTTCATTGAAGAAAAGCCCTTTTCTCACGACAGCTGATGAGGAATTGCAGCCGCCAGATGAGTATTTTTTTATAATTTTTTCAAGGACATCCCCTTTCCAGACCCCTTTCGCATTTTTAGCGATGATTTTCCCGCTGGCATCGATCCGATAGGCGTTTGAAAAAGCGACCCCATGATCAGGCTCCATTTCCAGGGCTGAAACGCACATCTTTAAATGATCCGGAAGCCAAAGATCATCAGAATCGAGAAAAGCAACATATTCCCCGTGAGATGAGCGAATGCCAAGATTTCTTGCCGCTCCCCGTTCCCGGTTTTTCTGATAAAGACATTTTATTCTCTCTTTATAAAAAGAAAGCACTGTTGGAGTCTCATCCGTAGAACCATCGTCGACCACAATCAGTTGGGAAGGGGGATACGTTTGCCTGAGCACGCTCTCAATCGCTTCTTTTAAATAGGCTGCGCGATTATAGGTGGGAATGATGACACTAACGCCCGGGAACTTCTTTTGAAAAGAAATATTTTTTGAGACGGCTTGCCTCATAATAGCCTCTCAACCGGTTGCCCAGAATGAAGAAAAAAAAACCTAAAAAAAATAAATAGACATAAAAGACAAATTCAAAGAGGGTAAAATGAAAATTCTCAACGGTGAATCTGAATAGAAAGAAATAACCAAAGAAATAAAAAGAAGAAGAGAGGAAAAGGGCTCCAAGTATTCTGAAACCGTATCTCGCAAAATAGTCGCGCCCCCTTTTTATGACCCAGGAGATCCCGCTTTGAGCGAAAAATATGCCGCTCTTCTCAAGAAACAGAAGGCAATGCTTAAAAACCACTGAGCGTTCGAGATATGTCTTCCCCCCTTCTTCCCCTTTTCCGATGATCAGAGGATACTGAAAAAAAAGCCGGTAGATAAAACTGTTTCTATAAATTTTCTTCATTTAGACGTAGGGAGCGAAGAACTCCCTTGAAATTTCTGTTACCCACATTGACTTCTACAACTTGTCCCAGGATCTTGGCGTTTCGAAACAATACATCCGGCTCGGAAAAATCTACCCGCAAAATGGAGACCCGGACGGAAATCAAAAACTCCAACCCATGCACTTGCGTAAGTGGTATCGCGCCAAGCATAACGGACGCTGTTGTTTTCTTCAACAATCTTAGAAATCTGATATCTTCCTTCCATGCAATCCGATCCATTCTTTTTTCAATAAAAGAAACCTCCTCCCGGGTTAAATTCCGCATCTCAAGCGCCACAGGAATATCTTTATTCAGCAATGCCTTCACTACCGGTATATCAGTGGACGGAAGAGAATTCCCCCCCACGTCCGTCACTTCCTGTTTAATCTGAATGAGCTTATAGCCATGATAGATCATCGGCAAAAGAAGAACAAGAAAGAGCAGACAGAGAAAATCGAAAACATTAATAATACCAAAAATCCTTCCGTCTGAATCGAGGACTTTTTTCATAGCCAGGAAATAGCCGTATCAAAATGATTAGAAATAGCAAGAAAGAATAAGGTCGACAAACCAGCCTCAAAAATGAGTTTGGAGCTTCCATGACAGAGGACGCTGACGTAGGGAGCGAAGAACTCCCTTGAAATTTCTGTTACCCACATTGACTTCTACAACTTGTCCCAGGATCTTGGCGTTTCGAAACAATACATCCGGCTCGGAAAAATCTACCCGCAAAATGGAGACCCGGACGGAAATCAAAAACTCCAACCCATGCACTTGCGTAAGTGGTATCGCGCCAAGCATAACGGACGCTGTTGTTTTCTTCAACAATCTTAGAAATCTGATATCTTCCTTCCATGCAATCCGATCCATTCTTTTTTCAATAAAAGAAACCTCCTCCCGGGTTAAATTCCGCATCTCAAGCGCCACAGGAATATCTTCAGTCAGCACTGCCTTCGCTACCGGTATATCAGTGGACGGAATAAAATTCCCCCCCACGTTCGTCGATTCCTGTTTAATCTGAATGAGCCTATAGCCATGATAGATCATCGGCAGAAGAAGGATAAGAAAAAGCAGACAGAGAAAATCGACAACATTGATGATACCAAAAATCCTTCCGTCTGAATCGATGATTTTTTTCATAGCCAGGAAATAGACGTATCAAAATGGATGCAAATGGCAAGAAAAATGGCTTACTGCTAATAAATAAGCTCATAGATGAAAAATCTGTCCCCTTTATATCTCTGATGTTTCCGCCTCTGCGGGGGGCGCCTCTTACTTTCAAATAATCGAACCAATCTGACTTTCTGACCTGGAATCATCTCACCTATAGATGGAAATGCCTCTCCGCCACTCGGCCCTTCATTATAATAGAGGTAGCGTGGCCGACTTTCTTTTATAATGCTTTGAAGTTGCTCGATCCGGTCAGTTTGATATCCCCTGAAAACCGTGATGTTTTTATGCGTGAATGGAACATAGACGCGTGTCATATGATCGGTTACAACCTTTTCTTCCGGGGGAATCTGCCGCTGCCACCATTCAGAGATCTCAAATGACACATCTTCCCGCTGATGAAACTGACTTACCCTTTCGTTGACTGTCTTCCTGGCGTTCACGGAGATGTCGGAGAGAACAAGAAGTGTCAGCGCAATTTTGGTAAGCCCCTTGGCTACCTGATAGTCACAAAGCATAAACATCATCATCCCTATCCCCTCAAAAATGAGGATGTAGATTGCCGCAAAAAAGGGGAGGGCATGGTAGACGGTAAAACGACCGGGTGTAAACATCGACAAAAGAAAGGGGACAAGATAGATCATCAGCACCAATCTTTTCTTCGTCTGATCGGGCTTAAAGGAAAGCCCTTCTTTTTTAAAGAAAACCTCCATAAATAGGTATATTCCAAACAGGAAAAGAATAATCATATCGAAAGAGACAAATCTCTTCATGAGAATCAACCCATATGCTTTTACAAACCCTGCCAGATCAGAAATATCCTTGATCATAAAACCACCCGAAAAATCGAGCCCATTCTGAACGTACGTATTGATAAAATGGGCTGGCGTGAGAAACCATCGGAAACCAAAGATCGACATCGCCGCGGAAAAGATGGCAAAGACGATGAAGACATCTGAGAGCACTTTATGTGTCATGCCCTCTTCTCTCAAAAAGATTCCTCGCCTTCGGCTCGGAATGACTCCCCCTTTTCCCCCCTTTCCTAAGTAGAGCGCTGCCACGATCGCCGGGAGGAGATAAAAACCGGCAAATTTTATGATAACAGCAATCGCCGCCGAAGCGACGGAAATGAGAAGAACCTTCTTTGAGGGGCGCCCCTGCGGGGGGCGCTCAACCAATCGCAGAGAATAATCAAGTCCGATGATCATAAATAAGAAGACCAAAAAATCGGGTTTATTGTTGATTGAAAAATAGGCAAACGCCGGGTGGACTGCGAGGAGAAGAGTCGCAGCCGATCGCTGCCATCCCCTGTTGAAATGACACCCGACCATACGCCAAAAGGCGATCAGCGCAGAGAGCCACCCCAGTAGATGCAGCCATCTCATGATGACAACCAATAAACCTGGAGTAAAATCGATAAATCTGGAAAGAAAGAGACGGCAAAAATCGGCGATGTAAACCATCTCCAGACCATAATCGAGATTCCCCGCATAGCTCGGACGGATTTCACCGCTATAGTAAGACCAGATAAGATCCATCTGATACCCTTCATCATTATTAAAGTAGACAATCGCATTAGGGTCGTTGATATGATGATGAATAGTCGGAAGAACGAGAAAAAAGCTCGAGATCAATATCAGAAACAAAACTGAGAGATGCAGAAATTTCCTAAGATTATTCACATAAGCGAAGCAGTTCGGAACTCCCGTCACAGAAGACGGTGATGAATCTTCGATACCATTCGATTGTTTTTTTCAGTCCCTCTTCAAAATCGACTCTTGGCGCCCATCCCAATAGTCTCTTTGCCCGTTTCGCGTCCGCAGCCATCCGCCAGATTTCTGTCGGACGGTACGGCAGTTCCCCGATTCGAAGTCTCGAGCGGGACTGCGCAACAGCATGAATTTTTGTCGTAAGCTCCCGAATGGAGATCTCCTGGCCTGAACCGACATTGATGATCTTGCCAATCGCCTCTTCCTGGAATGCTGAAAGCTGTAACGCATCAACGATATTTTCGACATAGTTAAAATCGCGGGTCTGTATTCCTTCGGTTGTCACAATATCTTCCCCCCTGAGACATTTGATAATGAGCTCGCCAATAATCGCCCTCGGGCTCTGATACGGACCAAACGTATTAAAGGGCCGAAGAACGACAATCGGTTTTTTCTCCACATGCCATTTGAGACGCGCGTAACATTCACCGGCATATTTTCCAACGGCATACGGGGAAATGGGAAATGGCAACGCCTCTTCAGAAAAGGGGACAGCCTCCTGATGCCCATAGATTTCAGAAGAAGAAACATAGATAAATCTCTCATAGCCCGCGTATGCTTCCAGAAGATTCACCGATCCTGTTCCATTCACATCCATCGCCTCTGTCACATTCGCGAAGCTGTCTCCCACATGATTATAGGCGGCCATGTGATAAATGATTTCTGGTTGAATGGCGGCAATTTCTTTCAGCGCATCGGGATTTCTCAAATCGGCCTCGAGGCACCTGATCTTTTTGTTCCCTGGGCCCCACACATCTGCTAACCGGACATTGTCAATGATGCTGTGATATTTTGCGGTGATCCAGACATCAGCCCCTTCTCTGACCAGACGCCGGGTAAGGTGAGAGGCGATGAAGCCCCCCCCACCGGTGACCAGAATTCTTTTTCCTCTAAACGATGTCATGATCTCCTGAATAATCTGGAAATGAGCTTGCGACTTCAGTAAAAAACCTTACAAAAACATCTTCCGCGCTCTTATGTTCATTCCAGGTATTGAATGTCAATTTTAATCCTTTATGTTTATACGCATATAGTCTCTTTTGTCTTGCAAGCAGTTGAAACAGTTTGACGATTCCTTCTCCATCCGGCGTAAAAATCAATGGTTCATCGAGTTCGTCCAGGACTTTGCGCTCAAGGATCATGTGCCCGATATAGTAGGAGAAAATCGGCTTTTCCTCAAACGATTTGACCTTTTGGTCATTGTCTATTTTCACAATGCCAAAAGGGGTCCGGATATCGGCGACCGTCAAGGTGATATCTCTCCCTCCTTTCAGATGTTCCTTGAGCATCTGATCGATATCGATATCAATGAAGGTATCGCCATAGGTAACAATCGCCCTTTTATCGATCAAATGCCTGGCTTTATAGAGACGCTCAAGCATGCCGGCCTCTTCACCACTATCTGAGATCTCGATTTCCGCTTTGCCTTGAAATTGGGAGAGAAAGTTTTGAATCAGATCACTCCGATAACCGGCACAGATGACAAACTGGCGCCATTGACGTTGAATATAAAATTCAAGAATACGCTGAAGAATCGGCTTTCCATGAAGTTCAATCAACACTTTTGGAAGACTTGAAACATTGGGCGAAAGCCTGCGCCCCCTGCCGCCACACAAGATAAGAACCTTTGCCCGAGTCATGTTTTTTGTGACATTTCTTTTATAATGAAATTTGGCCGCTGCTTTGTCTGGTCAAATATTCTCCCCACATATTCCCCCAAAATGCCGATCGCAATCAACTGAATGCTGCCGAGAAAAAAAACGGCCGCTGTCAAAGATGCCCACCCCGGCGGCAGGGGAGCATTGAGAAGCCATGACAAAAAAATCTCTTTAAAAATGAAGAGCAAAGAAAAAAATCCAACCACAAATCCTATAAGCGTAATCACATGCAAAGGATATCTCGAAAAACCCAAAAGCCCATCGAGAGCAAACATAAAAAGATCTTTAAAAGAAAATTTCGACTCTCCACTGTGTCTTGGCTCCACAGCAAAAGGAATGCCGATCTGTTTAAAACCGGCCCATCGAATCTGTCCACGTAAAAATTTATGATATTCGGGCATCGTTAAAATAACATTTAAAATCTTTTTATCGATGAGTCTAAAATCTGACTGACCAAAATGAAGTTCAAGTCCTGAAATCTTTGTCATCAACTTATAAAAAATCTTTACGACAACACGTTTCAACCAGGGAATGCTTTTACTCTCTTTGAAGGTATAAACGACGTCATTCCCCTCTCTCCAAAGGCGGATCATTTCCGGAATAAGAGAGGGGGGGTGTTGAAGATCGGCATCCATGGTAATCACCGCATCTCCCTCACCATAAGTCAGCCCTGCAAAGAGCGCGTTCTGATGACCAAAATTACGAGACAGAGATATATACTTTACCTGGGGATCATTTCGGCTGAGCTCTCTTAAAATATCTAATGACGCATCTTTGCTCCCATTATCTACGAAAACCATTTGGTATAAAACCCCTGTCATGTGGCAGGCTGTTTTCACTTTTTCATACAGAACGACTAGATTATTTTCTTCATTATAGACAGGGAAAACGATTGAAACCTGTTTCATATTCATAAGTATGTATTAATATCCCGGTACGAAACCTGGTAGCTGGTGGGCGTAAGATGACAGGGCTCTTCACGTCCAATGGCCGGCAAATAGTCGTTGATCTGGGAAAGAAAGTTTTGACATGAACCATGCCTCTCTTTAAGCATTTCAGCGCTTCGGTTTTCATCATCCTCACGATAATAATGAAGGGAATTTTCAATATCCGATCCCAGATATCCATCCATTCCCGCAATATAAATCCGTCTCGCCCCCATGACAATCGCAATTCCGATCAGAAGAACGGAAATGGTCCTGCAGTTCGTCTGAACCACGCCATTTTTAATATTAAATTCATTCCCGAGCATATCTTTATAATAAAGATTCTCGTAGGGTCTTGACGTATAATCCCAAACCATTTTTTGATCAAAATATTGACTGAGCAATAACCGGGAAGACGGGCTCACGGAATCAATATATCTCATAAATCGCTTTTTATTATTAAAAGCATGGTAGTCTGGAACAAATAATCCCGAAAGGTGATTCGTCCCCATGACGACAGGATTCACCTTTTCAATAAAACGATCGATTTGAGATTTGAATTGTTTTAAAGAAGGTCCATTCGCAAGAATGAGAAAGTCTCTCCCCTCATGGCGACCGACATAAGGAACCGCGTCTTTTGCCAGCGTTTCAACATACCCCTTTTCAATAATCCCGCGAATCAGATCGGGGCGATAGCCGATCGGCCGCGCCTCCTTAATCCTTTCCATAATCCGGCAGATATCTTCTGCCGCGTATTCCCGAAACTCAACAAGCTCTTTGGCAAAGTTGGGATGACATTGATACATCCCGGAGAGCATAAAATGGAGCTGATATCCCCAGTTCAGTTTCTGTTTTAACTTGAGAAAATAAGAATCGATACAATTGAGAACCGGAATTACGTTATATTTTTCACGATTTAAGA
The DNA here is from genome assembly GCA_964392415.1 of uncultured bacterium. Classification (GTDB taxonomy): domain Bacteria; phylum Bdellovibrionota; class JACOXK01; order 2-02-FULL-40-11; family 2-02-FULL-40-11; genus CAYJMQ01. The sequence continues at coordinate 9,276 of CAYMPL010000013.1, forward strand.
GTTGAAGATAGAGAACGATGATTTCCGTGCATAAATTTCCGGCGCCACGCCCCATTCCGTAGAGCGTCGAATCAATAAGATGAACTCCGCAGGCTATCGCCTCCAACGCGTTGGCAAAAGCCATTTGTAAATTATTATGCGCGTGAAATCCGACTTTAATATTTTGAATCTCTAAAAAGGGCTCCAAGAGGGCCCTGACCTGGTGCGGAAGGATCGATCCGTAGCTATCGGCCAGATAGATCATATCGATAGAAGAGTGTTTCAACGCCAGGATCAATTCTTTCCGTTCTATCTCTGTGAGATCGGCACACCCCATTGCATTTAAGGAAACCTCGTATCCCTTTTCCTTCACCCTTTCTAAAAACTGAATCGCTTTAAAGAGCTGATCTTTGTGCGCGGCCAATCGGACAATATCAACCACACTCTCTCTGGCATCAACGAAATCGGTGAGATCTATTTTTCCAAAATCTGACATAACGGCGATTTTGGCGCCACCCTGGGATTTTAACCCCTCCGTCACCCGTCTCAGCTCTTCTTCAGAAGAAAACCTCCATTTTCCGTATGGCTCTTTAAGAGCTGGACCTCTTTCCGATTCAACAAATTTCCCACTAACCCTGTACCCAAGTTCAGCGATTCCAATCCCAGACGCCGACACAGAGCGATAGACATCCCTGACAACGCGGTCTTCAAAATTCCATTGATTGAAAAATCCCCCGTCCCGGATGGTGCAATCGAGAAGGGTTACATCACACGTACGATCCATCTATATTTAGTTTTTCCATGTCTGGTCAGAGGGTGCAAGGAATAAATTGTTTGCATTGGAGATGCTCGCGCATTTAAGAAATGCATTGTTGCCGCTTGAGGCTCTGTGCTATCTATGACTTGTGTCTTCTTCTCTCAAGGTTTTAAAAGAAGCGGCATTATTTCGATTCCGTCAGAAATTCACCCATTTGATTTTACATGTGACCAATATTTGTAACTTTCGTTGTCAGCATTGTTTTGTGGATTTTAAGGTTAAACCTAAAGATTTAACATTGGATGAAATTAAACAAATTTCGGGCGTTATTAATGGGTTAATCTGGCTGGATATCGGCGGGGGCGAACCCTTTGTTCGTGATGATCTTTATAAGATTATTGGATGCTTTAACGCAAAAGAAATTTCTATCCCAACGAATGGTTGGTTTATAGATAAAATGATATCGCAGATCAAAAAAATCGATGGCGTCATCGACATAAAAAAATTAATTCTTACCATTTCCATAGATGGACTGCCTAAAACGCACGATATGATTCGAAAAAAAAGAGGCAGTTTTGAGCGATTGAAACTGTGTTTTTTTAAAATTCATAGTCTCTTTCCCAATCTTCGCATTAAGATAAATACCGTTTTAAACGACATAAATTTTACAGAAATCATTCCCTTGATGAAATTGGTTAAGAATGACTTTCAGCCTGATTATCATTCTATTTTATTTTTAAGGGGATCCCCCATAAATCCAGATCTCAAATTGCCATCGGTTGAAAAAATCCGTGAACTTGAAGACGATATTTTTAAAATCCAGCAGGATTATTCTTATGGCAGGAAAGGACTTGCGAGACGCATTCAACGAAATTACCAGTCGATAAAAAGAGAAATTGCCAATGAGATTTTGGATAAAAAGACGCAAGTGATTCCTTGCTTGGGAGGACAGGTTCATTTGGTTGTTTATGCGGATGGAAATGTGGCGCCCTGTGAGCTTTTGCCCGCGGTGGGCTCTCTTCGTAAGAGAAGTTTTGACAGTATCCTGAAAAGTCAAGAATGGGCTGATGCTGTCGATAGGATAAAAGCAAAGGAATGTTTTTGTACGCATGATTGCAATATGGTTGAAAATATTCTCTACAATTTTAAATTGTATCCTAAAATTTTTTTAGAAAACCAAAAAACGCCATAGATTATTTAAATCTAAATAACCACCATATGAAAAAAGAAATTAGTGTCATCATCCCCGTATATAAAGCCCCCGGAGGATTTGAAGATTTAATTAATTGTTTGGCGGCTCAGAAGGTATCATTTGATTATGAGATCATTATAGTTGATGACCATTCACCCAATGAATTTTTTAAACGTATACGTCTTAAAATTGATAATTTAAATCTTCCTAATATTCATTTGTATCAGCTGGATGGAAACAAGGGACCGGCAGCAGCTAGAAATTTCGCTATTTCAAAGGCAATTGGAAAGAGATTTCTTCTGGTAGATTCCGATTGTATGCTCTTTGATTCTGATTATCTTCAAAAAGTCTATGAAAAATCGCTGCGATATCCAAATCTACTGATGGGTGGAACGGTTAGGGGCCGTGGCAATGGTTATGTGGCATTTTGTGATCGCTTTTGCCATTGGATTACGAATATTCCTGGATATCCGGAGGGGAAGCCTCCCCTGGCTCATTTGGTAACTGTGAACCTTGTCATTACTAGAGAGATTTGGAATAAAATAGGACCCTTTGATGAATTTCTAAGAACAGGCGAAGATACCGCTTTCTGTTTAGAGGCTCGAAAAAAAAATATAAATCTTATGATTTCTCCTCACTTTGAGATTTCACATTGTGACCGACAATATCTTCGGGATTTTATATCCTGTTTTTACCAGGTAGGAAAATATAGAGCTGCGTCACGAAGTTCAGCGTTGGATCGGGTACCCTGGTTTTTGTCCGGGCCTTGTTGGCGTCGTTGGTTGATGGTTCCACCCATGACGATAGGGCTTGTCATCCTTCAGCTTATTAAGTGGTTCCCATTCAATAAAAATGTGGTTTTGGCAATACCGGGTATCACGGTAGGAATGGCCTCTATTTCAGTTGGGGTGGCAATGGGTGTTCCCGATAAATGGGCCTATGACAAAAATGGCTATAATCCCAATGAGATAAAATCCATACATCAATTTTAAAGACGGATCTTTGTATTTAAGTTCTAAAATAAATTTTCCCTGGGGAACAGGGATGCCTCGAAACGTATAATATGCGGGAAGAATAGGAACTGCCTTTCCATTAACCGAGGCAGACCATCTCCTGTGAAAGCTGTCTGTTAAAATTAAAATTCCTGGCTTGCCAGAGGTCCCTTTAATTTTAATGTAATCCGGTTCATATTGTATAATGTTCGATGTCCCCTTTGTGTCTTCGGTTTGGAGGGGGAGTTGAATATCTTTGATGTCTGATTCTAAAAAGGCCGCTGTTTTGAAAAGTTCTTTGGGGCTCATTTGACCGATTGCGTCTAATAAATCGGTTTTATTTTTATAACTGGACCAATTTGTAATGATGAATGTTCGCGGCAAGGTTTCCTCTAGAGAATAAACCCAAAATATGAGCGAATTATTAAAATAAAAATGAAAAGCTTCTTTTAGAGACTGAAAGGTCTGATTGAGCGTCTTGTTTTTCATGGTTGTCTTCACAAAGTAAGAATATTGGGCTCTCATGAGAGACCCGTATTTACCATCTTTTTCAATTTCTTCATTTGAGGGTTCCGCGTATAGGCGCAGCGCATGCTTGGAAGGGTTTTCGATGGGATGCACGGAAAAAATATATTTGACATTTAATAGAGCCAAAAGATTCATTTTGAATTGAAGTTCAGAGAAATGCCGGACATTCATTGATGGTGTCGGATTTGAGGGTGTGGACATGAGATATACTCTCACATCCCCCCCGGAAGAAAAATAGCGCTTCCATTCCAAATGGTCATTCAAATAGGGCTCAGTGAGTTCAGTCCAAAAATGCTTATATCTTAAGGGATAAAGCGAAAATTTACCATCGGCGGTTTGAAATCCATGAAATCTCAATATGGCAGGATGACTAAACGTGTCCGCGTCATTCAGAAGACAGGTTCTATAAGCCGCCTTATCGCTATTTTGGGCGAGATGTTTCATGAGGCGATTATTAAAATAGCCATTATACGTTTGTAGTTCAATAACATAAAGAAAGAATAAAAATTTGTATAACACTAAAAAATAAATAGTTAACATCGACAAGTCACGGGGCTTTAAAAAAAATTCTGAGGGTTTTTTGTAAAAAAGAAATAGTTTTATTGAAAAAATAATAAAAGGAAACAACCATAAGGAGCGAAGAAGAAAATGTTTTGTAAGAGATAAATCATAAAATGAAAATAATAGCAGAAGTATCATTATGGCTGGAATCTGAATATTTTCGAAACGCTTGGGAGGAGCGATCGTTCTGGTTTCAATCACCCTGAAACCATATGAAATCAATGTGCAGAATATAAATGGGAAAGGGTAGATCAAGAGTCTATGAAAAGAAAAGGCTTTTGAAAACAGACCCAAGGAACTCAAAAACTCCACTCCCAAGCGAGTAAAGCTGAAAAGACAAGCCATAAATAAAATAGTTAATAATAACCAAAAAAAACCCACATTTTTTCTTTTGATATGAAATACCGATACAACAAATAAAAATAAGGGGATAAAATTGAATGTGTTAATATCACGACCTTGGAAGAAAAACTCCCTAAGCAAGGCGGTCAATGCTGGGAGAAAACTTTCTCCCGAGGTCTGAAAAATTAAACTTTCCGTGCGTTGTGAGGTGGGCCCCTCCATTATTGTGGAATATATAGAGGGGGAGTGAATCATGACATATGCAATCCAAATGAGTGTCCAGCCGAGAAGTTGTTTATAGAGGTGCTGGCGTGAATGAGAAAAATAGAAGATAAGGATAAGATGAATGAATGGAAAATAAGGAATTGAAACGTGAAAGACAGAAAAAAGCATTATTGCTAAACAGACGATGAGATATTTTATGTTCTTAGTTACATCGGCAGTAAAGTATTTGTTAAATGCATAAAGAAACATTGGGAATGAATATGCAAAAACGAATACCAGCTGGTTAGTGCTTATCGTGATACATAAAAATAAAAGAGAACCCACATAGGAAGAAATTTTGGGTATCCGTAGAATCTCTGTTAGATATAAATACATGCCATAACCAGCAATGAAACATGCAAAAAAAGACCAAAGGGAATAGACGAACCAGAGAGGGAAGATTAAATTGAGAATTGCGCCCGGGTGCAATAACGTCGTATAAGTGAGTGTAATATTTCCACTGAGAGAGCTGGGATCCCATGTCGTTATACCAAAATGGCCCAAATATTCCGCCGACTTTTTTAGATGGCCTATCCAATCCTCAAATATGTCGTGCACGCGGATGTGACGCCATGGGCCAAATAACGCGTCAATATTAACGAACAATGATATAAGAAAAAAAAGGGAGCAATCAGAAGACCCTGAAATCTTTTTTATAAGATGTGGAACTTTCATGGTCAATTGATCAATGCGTCATTTATGAAATGAAGCAGCAAGCTATGGATGGTCTCTACAAAGCCATAGGCTTTTGAATTAATCCAGAAATTAATATCCCCCAACTGCCGAAGTGGATTGTCGTCTTTGAAACCTGAGAATGTAATTATTTTCATCCGATTTTCGCGCGCGGCGTAACATCCCTTTAAAATATTTATAGAAGCTCCGCTGCTGCTTATTGCAATCAATATATCCCCCGTTTGAGCATAGCTGTTTATAGCCCTTTGAAACACTTCACTAAAAGAATAATCGTTGGATACTGCTGTCAGCAAGGGAGCCCCACTGAAGGCCATTGCGCGCAAACCGGCATTTTTGGTTAAATCGACAGACATATGTTCAGCCATTGCCATGGATCCGCCATTTCCGATAAGAAAAACAGTATGTTTTTTAGATTTTGCTTCTTTTAAAAGGTTAATGGCTTCAGATAGGGCTTTCCTATGGGTCGCATTTTTTAAAAAAGAGTCCAGAACTGTGTGATACTGCGCAAAGTAATTCTCGAAAAAAGTATGCATGCGGCCTGCCCCAACTGGCTATTATAAAGTCAATTAAAAGTAAACAAAAAATGGTCTTTTGACAACCTCATAGAATTTATATAGAAATTTCACTGCATGGGGCGGTTATCGATTGGCTTATTGGTTTGGACTTTTTCCCATTTTTTCGCGCTCATCGGAAGTCATATCCTGATGACTCGCTTAAAGAAATCTCAATCACCGCAAATGGCTTTGGTGAAACTTATCCTTTTACTCAATATTCCATTACTCATGGGGGTTGGAGCCATTTTCATTTTTGAACGTTTCTCAATAGCCGAGGGTATTCTCATGCTTTTATATTCATTCATGATTTATAACGCTCTGGGTTATGCCTATTTTCACTTTTTTAATATGAGTGAAACAGCCCGGCGAATAAGGATTTTGATTCATATAGCCTCACAGGGTCAGGTAACACTGAGCGAACTGGAGAAAAAATATACCCCTGCGCATATGGTATCAAACCGTCTTGCCCGCCTGGTTCAAATGGGACAGATAAAGAAGAATGCGGATGATATATATCTGTTAAAATCTGCGCGGCTTCTTCTTATTGCCAAGTGCATTAAAGCTTTGCGTTTCATGACCCATCGTCAGGCTGATATGGATCTGGCGAATTGAGGTTTCTGTATGATAAGCTGTCTCATGGTTCCATCGATAGCTTCCGGTTTATTCCATAATCGGGTTTTAGAGTTTTTATTTTTGAGATAAAAAATCCATTCACCGATTTTTTCTGGAATGATTGCGGCAGTCAGATTAATAAGAAGTTTGATGCCTAAATGGATCATTTCATACAGCTCTCGGGGTCTAAGATACCAATATTCTGGCAGCATCACGAAGCCAGGCCCCCCTTTTCGAGTTAGAACATTCCAAATTCCACGGGGAGCAAAATAAAAACTAAAATTTGTTTTCACAATATCCCGTTTTAATTGCCATTCCGTGGTTCCCTCAGGGACATAAGGGAGAGGGGTCGGATCAAAAATGCTTCGCGTTGCTGTCAGGGTACTATTAAAGTTTTCCCAATAGGGCATGATCTTAATTTCTCTGCTGTCCTTAAGTTGTTTATATAGCAGCGTTCCGGGATATGGAATTAAGTTATTAAATTTTGTAAATCCAAGTTTCAGGTTTTTTATAAGTTTGTAACTGTTTTTCCTGTCCTCTCTTGTTTCAGTGGGGAGACCAAAGATCATAAACATGCTTACAGTAATGCCATATTTTTTTGCCAGGGACGCGGCTTCAATATGGCGCTGAACCGTTTCTCCCTTAACAATTAAGGTTGCTAAGCGTTCAACCCCTGTTTCCATTCCTAACGAGACGCTGGTAAAATTGGCCTTCTTAAGATAGGGCATAATTTCATCATACAAGTTGTCGGCTCGAGTTTGTACGGCAAATGTCGCTTTTTTATGAAGCCCCTCACCCACAATCGTATCACATAAGTCTTTAACCCTGGATTTTTTGACACTGAAATTGTCATCGTAAAATAAAATATGTTTCTGCCTATATTTATTGATGAGCAGATCTAATTGCTCAACGACCCTTTTGGGTGAATGAAACCTGTATGTTAAACCTGTAAGAAGTCTTTGGCTGCAATAACTACATGTATACGGACACCCCCGGGCCCCCGTAATAAATCCCATGTCGTATCGGGGATCCTGAAATAGCTCGTATGGAAACATGGGAACCGTATCCAAATCACGAATGAGCTCGCCATCCGGGTTGTGATGAATGGTTCCATCTTCCTTGCGGTATGAAATACCATTAATATTTGTCCAATCTTCCTGATGGCTCAGCGCCCGTGCCAATGAAAGAAATGGAATCTCTCCTTCTCCTCGAACAACAAAATCAGCGCCTGCCTGGATGCCTTCATCTGGCAAGGCAGTTACATGGATTCCACCCAAAATGACAATACTGCGAGGATAAATATTTTTGATCATTTTAATTAAATGGTAAGCGCGGTGAGCTTGAACAGTCAAAACCGAAATACCAATCATGAGCGGTTTCTCAAAATCTTTGCAGAGGCCTTTTAATATCTCCGCATTCAGTTCTCCCATTTCCTCGTCATGGACTTTAACAAAGTATCCATGTTTTTGCAGATAGGCCGTAAGGATTCCCGTTGCTACCGGAACTCCAACAGGCACATAGCGAGACAACATTCCACCAAACTGCTCAGATGCTGGATTGATCATCAGAACATTGGGCATTAAACCATCACCCCCCTTCCCTTTACCCTTTCAAGGGTCATAGACTTAGGATGCAAAGATGATGGATTTTTCATCCTCCCATGAGTTCTCACGATATGAATACACCAAAATAATCTAATGAAGTCTATAATGACCATTGATATTGATTTAAAATATAGCGCCTTGGATTTTCCAAAATTTCGTGTTTTTAAAAAATTCGGAGTCTCCGCATATAGATAACCTTCTCTAATAAGTCTAATAAGAATTTCCGCCTGGTAAATGAAACCGGAGGAAATGGGCTTAAGATTACTCAGAATAGATCTATTATAAATAATGGTCCCATTGGTGTAGTTTAAATTAGTGCCGAATGAAAGATTGATGATGAAACGATAACACGCTGAAACGGTTCGGCGCCAATAGGACCGAACCTCGACGTTGTGGATAAAGGGAATAATCACGTCTACTTTTTGAGCGAGATGATAATAGGTGAGGGCGTCAAGGGCATCATTTTCATTATCCCCAGGAAAACAAGTTACATACTCATTCTTAGCCTGCCTCACTCCATCCCAAAATGAGGCGCCAATTCCAAGAGGTCTTTTATGGTTTATTAATTTAATTCGGGGATGATTTTTCATAAGGTCGCAAACAATTTTTTCTGACTGATCTGAACTCCCGTCATTGACGACGATGAGTTCACCCTCTATCTTGTGGCAATCCAGGGCATAAAGCGCTGATTTTATTGCCGCCGAAACATTTCTCTCTTCATTCAATACAGGCATAACAATGGTAAGCGATGGGAGTGTGTTCATTATCCAAGGCCTCGTTTTTGTCCTAAAATTCGCCTGTATAATAAAAAGATATGCGCAAGGATTTTTCCATAGATCGTTAGAGAAAGACCGTCCGAACGCTGAATAATGAGATGCTCATTTTTAAGTTCATCTAATTTCTGTGAAAAAAGATTGTCTTTTTTCACTAGATCTTTAACGATATCAGATTCTTTTAAACCCTCTTGCCTGTGTTGACTTAATAAGAATAAGATTTCAAATGAAGGGATGTTTCTTTTAATGGCGGGATATGTCTGAAGATAGATAACGGATATGGAATAATACAGCAAACCCACGGCGATAACATAGGATATGGAATACATTTTAAAAAGAAGCGTGGTTGAGAAAACAACGGACGGAAGCGCTAAAAAAAGAATAAATAAAACGAGCATTTCACGTTTAACGGTTAAGAGGCGCCAGATGGATATATGAACCAAAAACAGGATCACAAACATTGACAAACCTAGTAAGATAATCTGAGATGTCATATGCAAATGAGCCCGTTTAAATAAAATTACTATGTTCTGGGGAATTTTTCAGATCCCACAAAAATTTATTTACATAATCTTGACGGCAACCCATGGCACAATCCTTATGAACATCCACGGAATCAGTCACATCCTTATGGACTGCCCAATACCGATCGCTCATGACAATATCAAAAAAAGATTGCTCATGAATATCACCTATATAAAATCTATCTTTATTAAAAAAAGGGCCGCAGGGGTAGATCTTCCCATTACCTGAGATTTGTAATAAAAAGGGGGTTCCATAACACACATCATATTTTCTGTAGCCATTTTTATATAGATCTGTCTCCCCTGAAGCATTAATCTTGTTCCATTTCACCTGAACCACATAGTTTTCATTAGCATAAGACTCGGCTTCTTTCAGCTCTTCGTTAACTTTTTGATAATCCTTATAATCAATCCCTATCTCCTTGTATTCTGAATCTGAGCACTGTTTAATGACAAAATAGTCTACGCCTAATTCGGCTCCAAGTTTTGCTTCTTTAACGACCTGATCAAAACATTCCGGTATGAGTACCATCTGTAAACCAAGGGTGCATTTATAGTTGCCTTTCTTTTTTAATTGAACAAAGGCGCGAATTTTGTCAACTAAGATATCAAAATTTTTCGCCTTAGATTGATGAACGCGCTGAAACCCATCCCGTTCTCCCGCCGACAAATTAAACCGAATCCATGCCATACTACGAAGTAAGTCGGAAGCCCTATCCATATCAATAATAATTCCATTTGTCGCCATAGACGTATCGATGCCAACTTTCTTTGCTAAAACGGCAGCATCATAGAGCGCAGGATTGAGGGTGGGTTCCCCATCGCCTATAAAACCGATGGATCTGACTTCTAACTTTCCGCAATCTTCAATATATCGAAGGAGCGCATCTGCCTGAATCATCGAACCCTTTGTCATATTTTGTACAACCGCATAGCAATAAATACACGCCGTATTACAAAACTTACTAAGTCCCATATCAATATGGATAGGGGCAAATCGCTCCCCCTTTTGCCATGCGGCGACACGGTCCAAATGATGCAGCATTTTATGTCCGTCGAAGCGAAAACGTTCTCTTTTATTCCTATAGCTGGGGCCCGTAAATATATTGGGCACGTTATGATGCTTTTCTCGTGAATCAAGCCGTATGATACCCACTTGGTCATCCACATGAACATACTTCAATTCCTGTCCCTCAGTTTTTTTAATTTCTTCAGTTTCCACATCCATCAACTGTCTTTCCCGACGATGCATGGCCTTACGATCCACAATAATATTTGATGTTCGCAACTTATGTCCGGGGGATTTAGCTAACGGAGCATCTTCAGGAATGAGGGTATTTGCAGCGTGGCCGAATCTATTCGTTTTGGGAAAACTTTTATTTTTTTTATCATTTTCCCTGTCCATGGATATCTCACTAAGAACTCGAACCCTTTGTCGGAGATTGACGTTCATATTTTAACAAGATGACGAGTAGAGTCAAGAATACTTTCCACGGAAGGATAATAAGCGGCTTCTAAATTAGCCGCAGTGGGAACAGGACAATCCGGAACCGTCAATATTTCTATGGGGGCTTTGAGCTGATTAAAAAGACGCCTAGATATTTCCGCTGAAATGGTTGAAGAAATTCCTGAGGTTTTCCATGAGGTGTCTACGATTAATAATCGTTTCGTCTTTCTAACAGAAGCCTCAATACCCGCATAGTCAAGAGGGCTGATAGATATAAGATCAAGAAGCTCAACTGAAATGTATTCTTGACTTAACTGCTTAACAGCTGTGCGCGCTTCTTGTAAAGTAAAAGAACAATTTAAAACGGTTATATCTCTTCCTTCAGAAACAATTCGTATTTTCCCAAAAGGATTGACAAAAGGTTCAATGGGCACTTCATCTTTTTGAGAATGTTGGGGACGTCCCTCGAAAAATATAACAGGATCATCCGAAAAAACACTATTGAGCAATAGTCCATAGGCATCAGATGCCAGAGAGGGAAAAACAACTCTCAACCCCGGAAAATGGCCACAGAGACTATGCAAACTTTGCGAATGTTGAGGACCCTGCCCCCATCCTTTTCCTATGATGCAGCGGACAACTAACGGTATCTTGGTTTGGCCGCCAAACATAAATCGCCACTTTGCGGCATGATTAATCAACTGATCCAGCATAAGATATAAAAAATCCGCGCGCTGTATCACCAAAATAGGCCTCATCCCGTCAAGCGCGGCTCCAATACAGATACCTGCAGTTGCAGCTTCGGAAAGAGGTGTTTCTATGACTCGATCTGAACCAAATTTTTCGAATAAACCCTCCACGGTTCCAAAAATGAAACCAGCTCCTTGGGTGCCTTGCCCCATTAGAAAAACAGATGGGTCTAATTCAAAGGCCTGATGGGTTGCTTCACAAATGGCTTGCGCATAGGTTATCTGTCTTGTTTTTTGTGCCATCATTTTCAACTAAAAAGGATTTACTACCCCCGAATACGGTTCTTTTTTTATCTGTTTCCAATTTGATCTTGTCCTTCTGCCGACAGGCAATGTTGACAATAATCCGGAGGCGTAGAGATTTTTTTTGAATAAATCCTGATGGGGCAGGGAAAAATTTATCCTTGCTTTTTCATAAGCCGATTCAATTTCCATTTGCAAATTTTGGTAAATTTTTCCAACCTGCTCCATGTCGAGCCATCTTCTTTTAATTAAAAAACGAATCGTTTGACTCAACACACAATGATTGGCTTCCGATGAAAAAGGTTTTTGCCACCATAGATCCGCAGGACCGTGCACCTGTGGCCCGACATGAGCGCACCATCTAGAAACTGGAAATTCAATAAAGAAGGGTTCTGAGCGCTGGCGAACAAAATGAAAAGTATCTGCTACTTTACCAAGAATATTTTCTATATTTCCAGATTTTATAATATTTGAAGCAAGCCCGAATGACTTGATTCGAAGATAGGGCTTTGGACAAACAGTTCTTAACGAAAGAGGCGTTTCAACGGCAAGTTCGTTATTTTCACAAACAAATATTAAAGGGAGTTTATGGAGAAGAGCAAAATTAACTGTTTCAAAAAAAATACCCTCTTCCAGAGCAGCATCACCAAAAAAACAAATAACGACTTGGTTTTTTTTCCTTTTTTTCAAACTCAATGCAATGCCGGCAGCAATGGGGATGCCCCCTCCCACAATGGCTGATGTTCCGCAAAAACCAGATGCCAAGTCAATCATGTGCATCGATCCACCAAAACCGCCAGCGCAGCCATCTGAACGCCCTAACAATTCAGAAAAAAGCTTATAAAGATCCCCCCCTTTAGCTAAATAATGACCATGAGAACGATAATTACCCACAAAAACATCATTTTTTTGCGCGTAGAGTCCCAAGGATGCAGCTGCGAGCTCTTGCCCCACACTGAGATGCATAGGACACTTCATTTCTTGCTCAGGATACCGTTTGGCCAAATAAAGTTCAGAGAGGCGAATCCTCGCCATGCAGGTGAGCAATTTTATGACAATCTGTCGATCAAAATGAGCCATGGAAACTTGATAATCAACCCCTATTTTTTTTGTAAAACTCCCTAATCTGAGAACACATATAGCGAATGTCTTCTATGCGCAGCTCCTGATGCATGGGAAGTGTCAAGATGGTCTGCGCCTGTTCTTCACATAGTGGAAAATCGCCATTTTTATAACCATATTTTTTGGCAGCCTCTTGTAAGTGAAGAGGAACCGGATAATGAACTTTTGCTTCTATGCCGGAATCTTCCAAATATTTTTTTAAACGATCACGCAATTTTACCCGAATCATGTAAGTATGAAAAACCTGCCTCGCATAAGGTCTTCGAGCGGGAAGTACAATATATTCCGCGAGGCTAGAAAGCTCTTCATCACAAACGCGGGCCAATTGGATTCTTTTTTCTGTAATCTCCATCAGATCATCCATGAGTTCAAAAATGATAGCGGCTTGAATAGAATCCAGGCGACTATTATAAGCAAACTCAACGCACTCATCGCGATTTTTTAAACCGTGATTTCGTAGTAATCTTAACCGCTCATTGAGTTCATCAGAGTTTGTCACAATCATTCCACCGTCACCCCATGCATTAATATTTTTAAGCGGGTGAAAACTAAATCCTGTGGCTATTCCGAAAGAACCGGTCGGTTTGTTTCTGAAATGCGCGCCGATAGCCTGCGCCGCATCTTCAATCACATGGAGATGATGCTTTTTTGCGATCTCTAAAATGGCATCCATTTCAGCAGGATTTCCTGTTAAGTGGACAGGCATAATTGCTTTTGTTTTATGAGTAATCTTTTCTTCGATTAATGCGGGATCAATATTATAATCAGCTTGCACATCCACATATATCGGCGTTGCGCCGGCAATAGCAATGGCTCCTGTTGTTGCATAAAAACTATTTGGCGCTGTAATAACTTCGTCACCTTCATGAATATTGAGTCCCTTCAAAATTAAGAAAAGTGCGTCAGTTCCAGAATTAACGCCAATAGCATGTTTGGCATGGCATAGTTGCGCCACTTTTTGTTCTAACTGTTCAACCCGCTTTCCTAAAGTAAAATCACCGTCACTGACTACAGACTCAATAGCTTTAAAAAAACGCTGAGCGCTCTTAAACTGACGACCCAAGTATGAATACCGAACCCTTCTGATTTCCATAAAAACCCCTTTTTTTACTGTAAGTTAATCTCTTTCATTCTTTTAATATTATAATAGTGACTGTTTTCCAAAGGATTTTGAATAACGCGATCCTGATAAGCTTTACGTAAACTATCAACGGCATCTTTGAGAGTGTGCCGGGGCTCAAAACCTAAAATTTTATTAATTTTACCTGAGTCAATATGATAAGAGCGATGGTCATTCGCTTGTTGGATCTCCAGCTTGATCGTGTTCCTGTTTTGTTGTTCCAAGTGTTTTTTAATCAGGCTTGCTGTTGATAAGACAGATCTATTTTCATAGCCGGCATTGAAAACCTGTGATTTAATTTTGCTTGCGTCTGCTTCAAGCAATAGGCAATACACATCGACCATATCCTGTATGCAGATATGGGGTCTCAATTGTTCTCCCCCAAATACGGTCATTTGATTCAAGGCCAATGCATTGATGGTTAAGAGGTTAACTGTTAAATCCAGGCGTAAACGTGGCGCATATCCACAAACGGTAGCCGGTCTTACAATGATGTAATCGCAATTTCTAAGCTCCTCATTCTGCAAAGTTCGTTCACACAGTAACTTATATTTTGAATAATCGGTCAAGGGCATACAGGGTGTCGTTTCAACAACTTTCTGTTCGTTTCTTATACCGTAAACGCTGGAACTGGATGCGTAAATAAACCTTCCAATAGAACTTTCGCCAATGGCTCCCATGATACCGGGAAAAGCCCCAAAATTGATAGATTTTCCCAATTCTGGATTAAGATCAAAACTAGGGTCATTCGAAATACATGCCAGATGAATAATGGCATCTTTATGGCGAAAGTGCGTGCGCAAAAGCTGTGTATCTCTAATGTCCCCTTGTATAAGATGGAGTCTCGAAGAATGTTTCAAATGATCAAACACTTTTTTTCCGTAAAGAAAAAGATCCATAACGGTCACGTCATACCCGCGCTCAATAAGAAGAGGCGCCAATGCGCTTCCGACATATCCCCCCCCTCCTGTGATAATAACTTTTTTAAATAACATGCGTTTTTTTGAGGTTGTCTTCATTAAGCCAATAGAGCGGTCACAAACTTCTTTAAAGCAACGGGATCAATGGATACCCTGTTACAAACTGAGTTTACTTTCAAAGCCCCGGCACAGTTGGCAATAAGCCCCAAAATAGGCACAGGACATTTTGAAAAAATTAATAGCGCTGTCAGTGAAAATACAGCATCGCCTGCTCCGGTCCGATCCACCACTTTATTTGAAAAAACAGGCACAGAATAATGACACCCCTCTTCAGCGTTTATGACAACTCCCTTTGCCCCGCGACTTACCAAGACAGTTGAAAGATTTATTTTTTTACGTAATAATCCAATCATTTCTTCAATGCTGGAATGTTTCATGTTAGTTGCAAGCCGCAGTTCCACCTCATCAATACAAATAAAATTCGCCTTAGGATACCTCGTTATTAAATTGTGACCTAAATTGGCGCTATTTGTCTGGGCATTAATACAGAGATAATGTTCCTTCCTGACTAATGAATCGATAATATTCTGGGTTATAAAACCATGTCCATAATCTGCAATGACGATAAGGTCATGGGCTTCAGCATTTTGTTCAATGAGTGACAGGAAATTCTTTTCGGCTTGGACAGGAAGCGGGGTATCATCCAGATCTTGCACCTCAAACATTTTGGTTAAAAAAGAAGGTTCGACAAACCTTTGTTTTATAATCGTTTTACGATCAACCATTGAAACATTCTTCAATTGGACATTGTTGTTGAGGTGAGAACCTATAAAGTCAAAAGTTTCATCTTCAGAGGCGTCTGTGTGAGTAATGAGAGTCACACTCCTGCAAAAATTTGAAATATGGTTAGCTATAGCCAGAGCGCCTCCCAGAAAATCCTCTTCAGTCAGCCGTTTCGTTGCCAGCATGGTTTCCTTGGTGGACTTTGCGAGGGGAAAACAATAAGTATACCGATCTACAATAGCTTCCCCAATGAGCAACACTCGAAGCTGAGAAATTTTATCCACATTTTCAAGGACTTCAGAAACCGAATGGCGCTTTTTAAAATCCGTTAAAAACTTTTTTACTTCTTCTGAATAACCAGAAAAATACTCATTCAGTAAATTGCTGGAACTCATGGATGGTTCATCGGTAAAAATAATCTTGCCGCCCATTTCTTCAATGGCGGCTCTTTCTCTTTGAATATTTTTTGTTACATCCTCATCAGGATTGACGTAATCCCGTCCTTTCGCGTAAATGTCAGGATTTATTTTAAATAGGGTCTCAACGGCTGTGGGCCACTTGTTTAACACCACATAATCAACCGACTCAACTTCAGCGATGTTTCGCATCCTTATATTTTCATTAAAATAGGGCCTATCAGGACCTTTGTTAACAAGATGGTCCGGGGTCACACTGACCACTAACACATCCCCATATTGTTTCGCTGATCTAAAATGAAAAAGATGACCGGAATGCAAAAGATCAAACACGCCGTGACATAAAATTATTTTTTTGTTGTCTTGTTTTTCTCTTTTAAGGATTGAATTAAGTTCATCAAAACTTTTTATTTTTTTATCGCTTGTTTGCCTCATGGCGTTTTGCCTAAGTGATGAAACCAGCTTTTGGTTGCTTTTTCAATAGATCGGGGTGTCCAAATCGGAGCATCCCTCCAAAGATCAATACTATCCAACATTTTCGAAATGCCTTCCTTAAAAGATACTTTTGGTTCCCATTCTAGTTTCTTTTTTATCTTAGAAATATCTCCAAGCGTGCAATCCGGTTCCCCAGGTCTCTTAGGAATATAAACTTTCTGATCGCTTAACATGCTTGCTAATTCATTTACTGAGTGCGATTGGCCTGAAGCCACATTTAATATTTCACTCTTTATGTCACTTTTTGCACATTGGATAAATGCTTCAACAACATCGCTTACATAAGTAAAATCTCTTGTTTGGGTTCCATCGCCGACGATGGTCAAGGGTTTCCCTGCTCGCTTTTGTGCTAAAAAAACTCCAAACACAGCGCCATACTGTCCCGTTGATCTCGCACGGGGTCCGTACACGTTAAAGAGTCGTAAAGACAAAACACCTAAACCATAAACGCGGCCCCAATGGAGCGCCAATTGCTCACCCAGGTACTTTGTCAACGCATACGGATATTGTGGATTAATCCCGGCCTCTTCTGACGTTGGATATTGTTTTGCAATACCATAGCAAGATGATGATGCCGCATAAAGAATTCGCCGAATACGCATTTTGCGGCAAGCCTCCAAGACACTGAAAGTTCCTCCCACATTGATATCGTAATATTTTTTGGGGTAATCAATAGACGGAATGATATCTGCTAAGGCGGCTAAATGAAATACCCACTCCTGATTCTTAAAATAAGGAACCATTTGTTTGTATTTCGTAATATCTATATATTTTATCCGAAGTTTTGGATGTCCGACTAAATGATGTAGATTGCTTTTTTTCGTAATGAGATTATCAAGAACGGTAACACGATGATTTTCTAATAATAGCCTTTCAACTAAGTGGCTTCCTATAAAACCACAGCCCCCGGTTACAATAACATTTTTACAATAGTCTTCTGTATCAGGAGACTTGATAGAGCAATTTCCACTTGCCATTTTCATGCTTCCAAAGATGTTTGGATATAGAGCGATAGGCATTGACAATATCCCAAAATTCTTCCTCAGTTATATCCAGGTATTTTAGAAAGACATTGAAGGTGCGTGTCGGGAACTCCAGGTCAAACCGCCGGACCAAAGCAACCCCCTCTTCCCGTGTCAAATGCCCATCCCGAATTTCATGTGCCGCGTCTGATGTTGCTCTTCCAAATCCAAACTTAATCAGCATCATATAATAGTGCCAGGGATCGGTGAGATCATCTATGCTTGCATATTTGGAATACGTCGCCTCTGATCTACGAGGCATCGGTTGAAAGCCATAGTTTTCAACCGCATAATAATAATTTTCCTGGGGGGTCCAACGATGATACCAGCCAAACCATTGCGCCTCCACATTGGCTTTTTGAATCTTCTCAATAGTGGGAAGCGTATACCAGGCAAGGCTTGGCTCGTTCATATCTTCCTTCGTTAAATATCCATTTTCACATCCAAAGTTGATCAGCTTTTGAAGCATTGTATGCTTGAAATAAAACTTTTCCCAGTCCTCAAATGGATTATAGGGTTTATCTGCATTTTTTTTGTCCCCTCCATATTCCACCTCTGCATTCTCTCCAAACATCACCAAGCGAATTCCATAGTGTATCGCCACATGAAACGCGTAACACATAATTCCCCGACCAAACGGATCATGATGGTTCCCTGTCATCACCAAGCCCAGTTTGGAGAGTTTTCTTTGCAAAAGACGGTTTGGGGTACAGAGCTGACTGTCGAGCCCAGAAGAGATCATATTTTGGAAATTCTGAAATCCAATATTGGCATAAAGCATTGGAGACCACGTAATACAGAGAGGATGCATGCCATATTCATACTTTAGACGATGTGCGACGCTTCCGGAGTCCTTTCCACCACTGCAGGGGACCACGACATCCCACCTCCCGTCATCCCGCCTAAAACGGGACAACATCTCATTAAATAGATTCTTCCGCTCCTCACAACCTATGGGGTTTTTTTTATGTTCGCTGTGTTGGCAGGCGCTGCAAATCCTTCTTTCGTCAAAAGTAATACGGGGCCTCTGATTGGTATTTACACATTTCGCGCAGTAGAAAACCTCTTTCGGTCGCAAAGGGAGTTGCCCATCAAAAGAATTCTTCGCGTGTTTCGCATAAGGGATTTTTTCTTTTGTGAAACTGGGTAAAAAATATTCATACTCTTTGTATTCCTGAAAAATAACCTTGGTTTTCCGACGCAATTCTATGAATTCTTGTTCGTCCACACACACCCCTCATCTAAGGCTTTAACAAGCCGTTGGGGTAAGAGCAAGCTTTTGTAATAAGCCCTGTCGTCAAGTCCCGCTGATAGAGCCCCATTTTTTCCCTGAAGTTTTCGATCATTGCCGGCTCAAACCCCTTTTTCATCTGCTGAAGCAGTCGTTCCCAGGTGATCTCTCCGGCGGGGACCTCCCATTCAGGAGAATGGAGAATCATCGATGGACAGATGACATCTGGATCGAAAACAGAAAGGGTCGGAATGCCAAGCAAAACGCACTCCGGAAGCGCGGCTGAATTACATCCGATAACGAGCGCGGCAGCATCTAGATCTTCTTTTAATGAATGTCTGGAAATTTCAATCCAACTCCTGCTTGAAGCCAGATCAATCCATCGCCGATCGTTCTTTCGAATATCGGCGGAGGGATGAAGACGAAGCCTCAAGACAAAACGACCCTCTCCCGGTTCCTTGAGAAGCCTCTTCACAGCGCGAAGAATAACTATGGTATCCAAAAACATGGAACTCCCCATAAATAGGATCACCCTCTTTTGATCTCCCGTGTGATTCCCATCTACTGTTAGACGCTCCGATTTCCAACGGTTAAAGCGCGGACTGCAGGAGAATAAAAATTTCGTTCGTTTATAATACGGACGAAACAGCTCTCTCGACCCCTCGTCATAGACAAAAAAGAGGTCCGGTTCCGGGCATCCCGCTTCTATCTCGGCAGGATGGCGAAACCACAAAAATCGTTCTGGAACAATAAGCGCATGCTGCGCAGTCACCCCCCTCAATTGATGTTTATTTGCCAATTTCCATATCGAACGGGAGTAAAAATACATTTCATGGAGAGAAATCAATGTCCGGTATTTAGAGCCCCCTGAAGATAAGAGGGCGTCGAGAAAATAATAAAAATCCCAATGAAAAAACCACCCCTGCGATAGAATCCACCTGATCATCAGCGTGAAGCTGACGAGATAAGCCGCGTTGATCTTGCGGGTGAAGAGCATATACTTGAGATCGTTCAGAAGAAAATAGAGAAGAATAAGCGTTATTTTAAAACGCACATAGAAGGTCAGGGCAGGTTGTCTCTCACCCATGCTCTTCGATTGAGAGAAAATAATCTTGTCGACAGGGTGGTTTGGCTCCTCGACGAGGTAAGATGTCTTAAATTCTTTTGAACCGGTTGTGATTTCCTCCGGCATGATAAGCAGCATAGAGGAACCCCTTTTTTCATATTTGAACGTAAAGCCTCTGTAGGTGAAAAATCTCCGGACACCTGAAAGGAAATACCGAAATAAACTGTAGAATAGGACAGATAATTTATAGAAGACCCCTTTATTTAAGAACCGCGGATGCCAGAGCCAGCTTCCATCATAATTTCTGGCGCAAATGGGAGATGCCCAGATTAAAAAATCATAACCCAGCCGCGACACGCGATTTCCCATGCGAACGCTGAGATGCGCGCATTCATCTGTTAATTTTTTGACCTTGGGGGTAATCATTACTAACAAATTTCCAGAGAGAGCCATTGCCAATTTAAATGGGAAGAGAACTGTTTGCAATGGAACGCAATTCCTTTGTAGAGGATCCCGTTGTGGCCATGATCATCCGTCATAGAAATAAGATCGCCGGACCACAGCGTCAGCTTCGAAGCATGAACCGAAGAGAAAGAATAACATTTCCCTCCCGTAAGCTGTGAAAAATCTTTGGCATGCGACTCTGGAGGCGGACTGAAATTCCAACGAAAATGCTCATCATACAAAATCGCCGCACACTCGCAGCCAAGCCTCACGATCTGATCGATAATATGATGGTGTATTTCGATCAGCGGATTGATCAGGATCGACTCTTTGCGTTTAAGGTCTGAAATCAGATAACAATTCCTTTGATGATCCGTAAAATAATTTATTCCCTCAATTCGCGACCTCCACTCTTCAGTTGGAAGCGGGACCAACCGGGTCATTTTTTTTAGATTGATAAAATCAGGCTCATTCTGCTCCAGTTCAACCGTATTCTTGAGCTTTAAAACTTTAGCGGATACCAGCGGATACTTTTTTTCAATCCACTCATCAAATCCACCATGGGCAATATAATAAATTTCGACTTCCGGATAGAGGCGTTGCATCTGCTTCGCACCCATCGGCGCCTCGCTCCCCGTTTTACAAATCATATAGGCGCGTTTAATCTTTTTGAGATCGAAAGATCCCAATTGCAGCCGATTGAAGGGAATGTTCAGGGAATCTTCAATATGCATTTCACGATAGTCGGTCCCCGGACGCAAATCGACAATCAGCTCATCCCCCCGGGCCTCTTTATAGACCCCGTAGAGTTCATCGATGCTGATTATCTTTCTATCTGGGCGATCTTCAACCATCAAATCTTAGGATGCCGCAAGATATTGGGGAACCTGGTAGTTGTAGATATGGGAGTTAAAACAGGCCCTTCTGTATGTCTTAAAATCGTCATCGAAGAAATATTCATAATATTTCTCCGCAAGCTCCTTAAAAATACGGTTTCCTTCCTCATCCATCTTTTCCGCCCTTCTGATTTTAGGCCAGTCAAATTTTGGAAACTTTACGTAAAGACTAAACGTTCTGACCAGCCCCTGAATTTCCTCCGATGAAAGATGCGGCATATTTAAACACGACCCCATCGTCAGAGGCTTTGTGATGGTATCTTTACCGATGTATCCCTTTTCCAGACAGATCTCATAAAAGGGGGTCCCTCTATAAGGAACAAAATAATAAGCATTGACGCTATCGGTGGTCAGATGCCGGTTGAGTTCGATCGTATCAAATATCATCTCCCGGGTCTCATCCGGGAAACCCAGAATATTATTGATCGACACCGGAACCGAAACTTTGTCAAAGAGTTTAAAATTTTCAATCATCATCTGATTTGTAAATCCCTTTCCGACTACTTTGCGCCGGAATTCCTCATTCCCATGCTCGAGGCCAATCGAAATCCGGTTGCAGTTCACTTTTTCCATGAGGCGAAGCTTTTCGAGGTTTATCGTTTCAATCCGCGTTTGGCACCAAAAAGGAATTTTAAAGCCGGAGTAGCTCTCTATAAACTCATCGAACTCTTCCTGGGACATGGCAAGGAACGTCTCTGCGTTAAAATAGACATACTGCATATTATATTTTTCCACGTAATGCTCAAGTTCCTCATGCACCCACTTCCAGTCTTTGCGTCTAAAATACCTTGAAGCGGTCTCCTCCCTGTAAATCCTGTTTAATTGAGGGGCCTCGCAAAACCGGCAGGTGTAGGGGCATCCCCGATCGGTTTCGATCGGAAGCATGCGAAAGATCTTCCCCTGCATCGGCCGAAAAAACCGCTTTTCTTGAAATAATGTAAAATCGGCAAAGGGAACATCCTCCAGTGGAATAGGGGGTCTCATGCAATTTTTGAAAATCTTTGTCGATCCACGGGATTTCCCCCAGATATTTTTGACATGGGACGGTTCATTCCCTTTTTCAAGCTCCCGACAAACCTCGATCAGCGCCTCTTCCCCCTCGCCGATACAGATATAATCGACGCAGCTTGCGCCAAGAACCATGTCTGGCGCGAGCGTCGGAAAAACCCCCCCCACGATCACTTTGGGGCGCTCTCCCTCGGGAATAGCGCCGAGAAGCATGAGCGCCTGCGGCCATGTATCTTCTACGGTAGAAACCCCGATCAGATCAGGTTTAAACTCCCTCACCTTTTTCAGGAAATCGGCATCGACACGATTTTCATTATAAAAAATACCCACTTCCGTTAAATCAAACTTTCTGAACTGAAGATTTTCAGTCCGCATTTCATCAATGCTTTTTTCAGCTGTCCGGTAAAACGTCGTATCAAAAAGATCGACTTCGTACCCTTCGCGAACGAGGCAGGCGGTTAAAATCCCAATATTGGTAGGAAGGAGATTGACCATCATATAATTGGGATAGACCAGAAGAACTCTCAACCGGCTCACATCTTTTATTATTACAGGAGGCCGGTTTTTAAATCAAACGCATTTTCGAATTTCCGCTGTCGACATGAACCAGTCAACCGTTTTTCGGAGCCCTTCTTCAAAGGAGAGGAGCAATCGATAACCCAATTCCCTTTCAATAGAACCAACAGAGGCAAGTGTTGCTCTCACATCCCCCTTTTGCGGCGGGAGAAACTGGATCTCCGGTTTTCGATTAAAAATCTTTTCCAAAATCTCAATAATCGTCAAAAGGTCATGGCGTTCTCCCATCCCCACATTAAAAACGCCGGACACATCCCGTTTTCCGGCAGCCATCACATTGGCATTCACCACATTGTCAATGTATGTAAAATCGCGTGATTGTCTGCCGTCCCCATAGATCGGAAGCGGTTTATTCTTCAAAAAACAGCTGATAAATTTAGGAATCACATTGGAATAGCCATCGTTCACCGCCTGTCTTGGTCCAAAGACATTAAAATATCGAAGGGAGACTGTCGGAAGCTCAAAATTTTTGGTAAAAACCTGACAATAATTCTCCGCAGCGAGCTTAGAGACCGCATAAGGAGAAATAGGTGAGGTCACATCAGACTCACATTTAGGCAGCTTCTCACTGTCTCCATACACCGAGCTGGATGAGGCATACACAAATTTTTGAACCCCTTGTCTTTTTGCTTCTTCCAAAAGAAAGAGAGTCCCCTGGATATTTACCTCATTATACCGCTCTGGATTTCCAAACGACTCTGGGACAAGCTTTAGCGCCGCCTGATGAAACACCACCTCTATCCCCTTCATCGTTTTTGTTAGCAGCGGTTTATCGAGAATATTTCCTTCAATGAGTTTTATTTTTTTTTGAAAAGGGAGCAGATTCTCCTTTTTACCCGTCTCAAAATTGTCTATAACGACAACGCTCTCCCCCTTTTTAAGCAGCGCTTCAACAATATGAGATCCGATAAATCCGGCTCCCCCTGTAACGAGGCAATTCATAAAAAGTTCATATCTATTTTTTAATAGAGCAGCAAGCCATTTTCCTTTGGAAAATGGGAAAAATGGCGCTTACTGCTTTCTT
Source organism: uncultured bacterium (assembly GCA_964392415.1). GTDB lineage: Bacteria > Bdellovibrionota > JACOXK01 > 2-02-FULL-40-11 > 2-02-FULL-40-11 > CAYJMQ01. The sequence continues at coordinate 33,213 of CAYMPL010000013.1, forward strand.
GCATCGACTTTTCTTTTTAGATAGGCTTTATGTTCTGACATGCCCTCCAAAGAAGACATTATCTGTTTTTCATCCATCGATTGGGACTTTATCTGGCAGGGACACC
>CAYMPL010000014.1:0-32745 GCA_964392415.1 uncultured bacterium
TGACAGCCACAGCCAATACCCCCTTGGGTCCTATGAAAAGAGTCGAACCTGTCATCACACTTGAAACAATACCCGCCTCAGTCAAAAGCGAGAGTCCACCCCGGCTTAAAAAGGGGTTCATCGTAGCGGGGGCGCCCGTCATCGTTGTCCACAGATCTTCCTTTTTAAATCCGAACCTTATTCCCTGTTCCTCGACGCGAAATTGATGTAGTAGCGCTTCCCGTTCACGCATGCTTTCGTAAAATTTAAGAACAAAATCTTTATCGCTATCGCTAAATTCTTCTTTTTGAAGCCGCTTTGCAATCGGTTCAAGTTCGGAATCTTTCCAAAACTTTCTTAAATCCTCGTAAAGCGCCAAACAAAATGCTCTTTTGATCTCCGGAAAAAGCCGGTTTACAGTCTCATAATATTTTTTCTGCCATGGCCTGGCATAACGCTCAAAATCTATCTCGTAAGAACCGGTAAGAGCCTCTAGCTCCTCTCTTTTCTTTTTTTCCTCTTCGATTTTTTTCCAGGAATTTTCAACCACTGCCCTAAGATCGGGGTCTTCAATCTGAGAGACAAGTTTTTCAAAAGATTTTACATTGCCAGATTCCGAAATATCCCCTGCTTCAAAAAGGATTTTTACCCTTTGTTTCCATTCCTTATAAATTGGAAGCTCTCCAAAGATTTGATAAAGAGACCGATGCTCTTCAATAAAATCGTCATAATCTTTGCCTTGCCCTCTTTTAATAAAAAGATCCTTTAATATCTCAACCTGAGCCGGATCATGAGATTCTTGAAACGCGATAATCTCTAAAATCAAATCATCGGCCAGAAATCGCTGAAATGCCTGAAACCCCTCTTTTATTGCCGGCAAAAGCTCTTTTTCTACCTCGAGGACATAATCAATCGATTTCTCCTCTAACGACAATTCACCGACTGGCACATTTCCGTTAGAATTTTCTAAATGCTCACCAGCTAAAAGTTTAGGTAAAAATGGGGGTAGACCAATCTGACTGATTATAAGTAAAAAAGTGATTAAATGCTTCATCGTGTTTAAAAGCTCGAGTTTTTCAGACACTCTTAATAGACTTATGTAGCAAAAAGCAGGCCAAAAGAGGACAAAATCTAATAGATTCCCTAACCTTTGTCAATGACAGGGAATTTCGGTTCCTAATGTATCTATCTAATTATGAATAACACTTTACGAGTAACAATTTTTGTCACAGACTCTTCGGCTTCGCCTCAGAGTGACAAATTTTGGAGGTGAAGATAAGGTATGCGAACCGGTATTGGCAAGGGATATGTTTTCAGGAGTTTCCTTACAGGTCAATTTCCCCTGGTAATGACATAAAAACATGAGTGGAAATGGGGGCTGAAATGGGGCACAAAAATATATTTGACTTTCCTGTACCACTAGTAAAGAATAGTTTTTATGGATATAAATAGGGCTGTTTTCAACACTTTATGCAATGACTTATCTGTAAAAAAAGCGACTATTTTAGTGGGACCACGTCAAGTGGGTAAAACTTATTTATTAAGACATCTAGCAAAAAATGCGCAAGATCTTGGAAAGTCCGTCGCTTTTTTTGATTTGGAGCAACCTGGAGAACTTGCGCAATTTAATAAAAGTGAACAAAAAATTTTAGATATGCTGAGGAATGCGGGTGATGTTGTTTTTATTGATGAATTTCATTATTTAAAAAATGCTTCAAAACTTTTTAAGGCTCTTTACGATCGAGGAGACTCTCCTAAAATTTACGCTTCAGGGTCCTCTGCTTTAGAAATTCATAAGCATTTAAAAGAATCCTTAGCAGGAAGAAAATTTATTTATCAGATTCTTCCTTGCAATCTTTCTGAAATTTCTCAAATTATCCAAGACCAGCCTTTTAATTATATGTGTTCTTATGGAGGGTTGCCTGGAACAATTCACGAAAAGGATCCTGACCTTAAAAAAAAACTTCTAGCAGAAATTCTACAAGCTTACATTTTGAAAGACGTTAAATCTTTGATTCGCGAGGAAAATTTACGAGCGTTCAATCATCTGATTTATTTACTTGCACAATATCAAGGGAATTTGGTTTCCATTGATAATCTTTCAGTCGAAGTGGGAATGACTGCAAAAACGATTAATTCTTATTTAGAAATATTATCTCTTACCTATGTTAATTTTCCCATATATAGTTACAGTCGTAATTTAGGCAATGAACTAAAAAAATCCAAAAAATTCTATCTGTATGATTTGGGTATCCGAAATATGTTGCTAAAAAATTTCGCGCCATTGAATGAGAGAAATGATTCCGGTACCATTGCAGAAACCTTTGTATTTCATGAATTACAACACCAGTTATCACCTGAAACTGAAATACGGTTTTGGCGATTAAAAACTGGAGAAGAAGTGGATTTTTTGTGGATACGAAATCAAAAACCGTATCCTATTGAAGTTAAATTAACCTGGGATACGAATAAAATTCCACAAGGTCTCGTGGCCTATTTAAATCGATATCCGGAAACTGAACGCGCTTTTGTCATCAGTCAAAAAACAGGCAGTGATATAAAATTCAATAAGACAACTATTTCATTTTTTTCTTTTGAACAAGTAGATAAAATTTCTAATGAAGTATAGGCGCGTTGATTACTGAATGGCGGTGAAGATAAGGTATGCGAACCGGTATTGGCAAGGGATATTTTCCCTTTGAAGGAAGTTGGTCATATTTTATAGAATAAGGATTAGTGGCATCATCGGTAGTGCAAGGATTATTGTGTAAAATGTAAGGGGTAATTCTCCAGTTTTTCATTTCTAATCTGCGTCAGAGCATAAAGCATCCTATCCGCCGCATGTACGTTTGGAATCAGCTCCTGTGACTTCATCCGTCGCCTAAACTCCTTAAACTGTCTCTCAATATGATTGGTGGTTCGAATTGCCTTATGATGCTCTACGGGGCATTTAAAATAGGTATAGAGCCGCTCCTCGTCCCTCTCCCAGCTTTTTATAGCCGAAGGATACTTCCTCTTCCATTTCTTTTTCCACTCGTTTATTAACTTTTTGGCCTGTTTTTCCGTCGTAATCTTCTCCGAGAAGATCTTCTTTAATCCTTTGTGAACCGCATCATGATCCGCTTTTTTAACTTTATCTAAAACATTTCTAACCTTATGGGCCAAACACGATTGATGATCTACTCCAGCATAGACCATATCAATAGCATTCCATAATCCATGGCATCCGTCGGTAATGATAAGCTTTAGCTTTTTACCTTCAAAGCCCCGGTGTCGTAAATAATTTAAGAATTTTTCCCAATGGGCTTGTTTCTCCGTCACACTGAGCTGATAATCTATAATCTCTCGCTTGCCATCTTCTCTGATCCCGTAAGCTACCAACACCAGACGTTTGGTCTTACCTAAAGAACGATTTTTAATCCATACCCCGTCTAAGAAGAGGTACACATAATTATCGTCCAGCTTTCGTGAATGCCATCTAATGACCTCTGATTGCCACCGGCTGGTCAATCGGCTTACCGTCGATGCTGACACCTTAATGCCTGAGAGCGACTTTAAAACGTGCTCCACATCCCGTGTCGATATTCCCCGCCAATAGCATTCTGATATCAGTCGATTCAGCGCCCGTTCTCTCCTCCCATATTTATCAAAAAGACTGGGTTCCCAGCCTCCCTCTCTCAAACGGGGCACCCTTAGTCCCTCAAGCCAACCATAGACCGTATCCAGGCTTCTTTCGTAAAAGCCATTCCTCTGATGCTTTCTTTGATCCCCACGCTCATAGGGGTTGGCTCCAACCACCTCCATAAATTCCTCTTCTAAACAATTCTCAAACATTTGCTTAAGCCATTTCTTGATATCAAATTCAGCAATCCTCTCTTCTGTAACACATCGCATTTCTTTGTAGATTGCTGTCGCATGATTTGGTAATAGTGTCGTTATCATTGGGTTCCTCCTTTTGTTAACGTCTTAAGGAGATTACCCTCAAAGGCCTCGTTGTCTCAACGGGGCCTTTGTTTTTACACAATTTACGTTACACTACCGGCATCATGTCTCGCTTGACGCATTCATATATTTATGTCATAATATATGACATAATATGGAAAAAGAAGTTTTACTGCGCAAAAAGGACGGACGGTGGTGGTTTCAGACCTCTCCTTTAGAGGAGCCCATATCCATTTGTTCTATTCGAGAAGCGTGTGACAGACTTAAAAAATCACGACGGCAAGTTTACCGCTACATTCAGTCCCATCAACTAACCCCTATTACAAAAGTTTTTGGGGAGATTTTGGTAGACTTAAGCGAAGTTGAAAACTTACAAAAGTCCCCTTTTTCTGTTCAACCGCTTCCCTCCATGCTGGGCCCTCTCTTTCCAGAGTATGAACTTTCTCAGTTAAATGCGGGCCGTTATCGAAATCTTATTATTAACCGTGTTTTAGAGTGGGGTTCTCTAAAACAGGTAAAATGGCTCATCCATCGTTATTCAAAAAAGGATATTATGAAGGCCCTTCGAGAAGATGGATCAAGATTATTATCAGATCGAGCGCTGACTTTTTGGGCGTTGTATTTTAATGTCAAAATTTCGCCCTCTTGGCGAAAAGGCGAGGGAAATCCATGGGCACACTAAAAAAGATTCCTGGACATGCTGAAGTTCTAACAAAAGAAGCAAAAGAGGTTATTATAAAAATAGCTCTCTTTGTACCCCCTCATTTTTATATGGCCGGAGGGACAGCTTTGGCCTTGCAGTTAGGACATCGAATTTCCATCGATTTTGATTTTTTTACGGAAGCTTCTTTTGATGATCTGTCTAGGGGGCAGCTTTTAGCTCAATTGGGAAAAAGCGGGACTTTGGAACAAATTGAAAAAAAAGAAGGAACACTTCATGTCCTATTAAACCAGGTTCATTTAAGTTTTTTCAATTACCCATACAGGCTCTTATTTCCCCCTCTTTTGTGGCAAAGTGTGCGGCTGGCTCAATTAGAGGACATTGCTCCTATGAAACTAAATGCCATTTTAGGAAGGGGGAGCAAAAAAGATTTCATTGATCTTTTTATGATCGCAAAAAAAATAGGATTAAAAAAAGTGTTTGATCTCTCTTTAAAAAAATTTCCAAAACAACCGTCGTTTCATTTGCAAGCTGCCCGTGCTCTCGTTTTTTTCCAAGACGCCGAACGAGAACCGATGCCCAAAATGCTTTGTGATCTTTCTTGGCCCGAAATTAAGAACTATTTTCAATCCGAAACCAAAAAAGTTGTGAAGGATATGTTGGAAAAGTAAACTTGGCGGTGCAGGGATTCGGTCACAGCTCCTCGCGCTGCCGCGCTCGGGCTGCGACCCCGTCTCGGCAGCCACCCGCAAGCGGGTTCCCGGCTGCCTCCGCCATTCGAATCCCTGCGTTGACTGCAAACAACCATTCAGGTTGTTTGCTCATTAAATAACGCCATAAATAAAAATGAACCTTCAAGGTTCATTTTTATTTATGGCGGTGCAGGGATTCGAACCCCGGACACAGGGATTATGATTCCCCTGCTCTACCAACTGAGCTACACCGCCATAATCGCTTGAAAACTACCCCAACTGACAAAACCTTTCAATTAAAAATTCTGGTAAAAATATGCTTGAGGTTCGAGAGTCGATTTTATATAGTTGCGTCAGGTGTCGTCATAATTTTCTAACCCAGGAGAATAAAATGAAAAAAAATCGGATCGGTTTTTTTGCAGCGCTCTTTTTTGTTTTTTTTCACATCCATCCCCTTTCTGCCGGTGATGTTGCCTCTCTCAGGCAGACACTCTCTTTTCGCTATTTTCAACCCCTGTTTGAAGCCATCGGTTATCGCCCCCTTCATGTTCATCTCTATGACCGCGATACCCTTCAGCCGATTCAGAACGCAACGGTGCTGCTGAGTGAACAGCTCGATCCTTCACTCACCTTTTCATGGATAAAAACGAACGCCGATGGAAATGCTTCATTTGATGGATTTATTCTCCCCCAAGGTTCTATCACCGTCACTGCGGCACACGAAAGCTACTCCAGATACACCATCTTTTTAACAGAAGCGGATGATATCCGAATTCCATTGACTCGCCTTGAAGATGACAGCCAAAAAACCCTTGTGAAAGGGACATTCCAGGAGTGGCCGGAAATGGAAGATTATGACGGAACCCTCCATCTGGGTTTTATGCTCCCGTTTCTGGATATTGTGACGCTTCTTAATTTTGACACGGATAAATTCCTGGCCCCCTACGTAAAAGCCCAGGTCTATAAAGAAACGATGGTCCCTGGAAATTTTGTAGCGCCGACACAGGAAGAAGCGGTTTTGGGAATCTTTTCGGTTTTTATTTCCAAACCGATGTATCAGATGCCCTTCGTAAAGGGCTCCAGACAAAACCTCGTGGCCATCACTGGAGAAGTTCCCATTGAAAAACTTTCGAGCGCGATTTTCTTTAAAAAACCTGTCATTGAAATTTTGAACCTTATTTCGATGACAAAAGTCGGAATGGAATTTAACGTTGAAATACCGGATCAGACAATGCATCAAAATCTTCGCCTCAGCCATGCCATGACCCCAACATTTGAGGTCTCGGTTGAAAATGCTCTTCCAGACAAAGATCTCATCTACATTTCAAGCGGCGCCTTTAAAGATCAGGTAGAATCGATTTTTCCAATCGATTTCAAAGTCAAAGGAAGGGACGAAAAAAACAAAAAGGTTACCTTAAAATCGATCACGCGCACCGAAGCCCTCTCCCCTTTTCAGGAGGGTGTTATGGTTCTCCATGCCGATCTTCCCAAAAATATGGATGATAAAAAAGAGTCTGACTGGGCGATGTCGGCGGCTGTGGAACACCCTGAGGCTTCCGAGAAAACGGTTACACTGAACTCTTTTCTCAATTTTATGGATATATCTTACGCTTACGATGGCCACTACCGTTTTTCGTATAAATATCGCGATCCTGCCCCTTCCTCCCCCATTCCCTCTTCTATCGAGCCCCAGCTCAATCTTTCTTTCCTGAATATTGAAATCAAACCGACGAAAGAAGACAAAGGGTATAAAAAAACATGGTGGACAGTCCTTGCCCCTGCCCATATCCGGGAATTTACGCTCCCTGAACTTCCGGGAGGATTATACGAACTCCCGACTCTAAAACCCAAAGAGGAACTTAATTTCACGATGAATCTATTCAGAGTGGCTGAATCCGAACAACCTTTTAATTATCATTCTTTTAATGAAAAAAGGCTTGCCGCGGATCTTACGCATTTTTCAAGAAACAGGGCAAAGCTTCATCCCCCTCAGCCATGAAATCTATCGCCCTGCTCTCTCTTTCCTGTCTGATCTATTTTTCGATCTCTTTTTCTGCCTGTTCGATTCCGAGGCATACGGTTCGCTATGCAGAAGAACCGCAGCAAATCTTTCATGGAAGCTATGATGAGGTGTGGGCTGCTGCGTTAAAAGTGCTCGACGCTTTTCAATATAAATACCCCACAGCCAACAAGGATTCAGGCTTCATTGAAACCGACTTCTATACCGGTTATTCGAAGCGGGAATATATTTTTTCCGGAGGAGAGAAGTTCCCGAAAGAATCCAAATGGAAACTCGCCCTTCGCTTTCTCGCTATGAAATCCCACCCCAGCTCACCAAAGGTACGGATTCGAATCAAAAAAGAGGAAGAGGTCAATCAAGGATTTTTAGAGGGATGGAAAAAAATCGAAAGCGATCTTCTGACAGAAAAAGTCATTCTCTATCGAATTGGACGGGTGCTATATTTGAATAAAAAAATAGAACTTCTTTCGACGCCTTAGAAAAATGTCATTCCGAACGCGAAGCGCGAGGAATCTACGTCGGAGATCCTTCGGGTTCCCTCACTACGTTCGGGACGCTCAGGATGACGTTTTTACTTCTTATCGACAAGCTCTTTGAGCTCTTTTCCCACTTTAAAGAATGGCAGCCTCTTTGGGGTCACAGAGATGGTCTCACCGGTGCGCGGATTTCTCCCCTGATAGCTTTTATATTGCTTATTGACAAAACTTCCGAAACCACGAATCTCGATACGATCATTTTCAAGCAGAGACTTGACCATTGAATCAAAAACAGTATTGACGACGGTTTCAGCCTTCTTCTTGGTAATATTGGCTTTCTCCGAAATTTTTTCTATGAGCTGAGATTTATTCATTGGATATACTTAATTTTTACTGATTTAGGAACCAATCGTCAAGGATTTTAAATTCTGGAAATTCATTGACAGGTATTTGAAAGTCCGTACTATATGCGAACGTATCGTATGAGGTTAAAAATTTCAGCTCTTCTCATTTTTTTTCTCGTCTCTCTCCCCTGCTATGCTGATTTTAGTCAACTGACTTTTTATGGCTTTGATCAAGAAGCGCTATCGAAAGAAGGGAAAGAGGGACTCGACCATATTTTTGCCGGGGATCTCTTTAGAAGCGCTATCCCCCTCTCTATCTTTCTGGAGTCTCAGGGATCCATCTTCGGCTGGATAAAGGCTATCTACTATGCAAGTTCGCCTCAAAACCAGTTTATGGTGTACGGCAGACTCCCTTCCCCGAAAACGAGACAACCGGGAACCCTTTCTTTTGTCCCCGTAAGCCTTGGAAACAGCGTTATTCGACGCCGCGGCATTTATCTCTTCAATGAAAATTGCTTTTCCTGCCATGCAGGGGTTGTCCGGGGGATCGTCACGGCAGGTCTGGGAAACAGCCATGTCGATCAGGTTTCGCTCTCTGCCGATATTAAAAAACTTGCCGATCTTTCAGATGTGGCAGATGTGGCAGATGCGAGGCAACCCGATCGATCGCAAGAAGAAGAGGAGGAATTTCGGGATCTCATAGAATATGCAAAAACCCTGATGCTTCCAACCTTTAAATATGCGAAGTCGCGCGGTGATAATCTGGGACCTTTCAGTGTTTGGAAGATGCTCTCACGGCTTATCGATCCCGAGAAGAAGGGACTTCTCACCTATTCCTCCAGAGAAACGGCCCCGTTAGATCCTTGGTTCAATTCCCTTTCTTTACCTCCGGTTGATCCCAATCCGTGGTGGCATCTGAAGTATAAAACCAATTGTTATCGATATGGAGACGCAACCCCCTATGATGCAAACCACTTTTCAGGCAACTTCACCCATCCCCACCCTCGGGTGAATGAGGAACACAAGACCCATGTCGGTCTGGTTTCAAAGGCCCTCGCTTTCGCGCGGGAAACAACCTCTCCCCCCTACCCTTCGAAGCTGAACAACGCACAGGTGGAAAGAGGGAGAAAACTCTTTCATGGCGAGATCCCCATTTCAAACGGCCGATCCCTCTCGTGTTACCGCTGTCATGGCAGCTATGAACGTGATGAAAGATTTACTGATTTATCCAATCCCGGTGGCTGGATCGTCCATTATGAATCGACAGACCCCCCAAGCCCCCCCAAAGATGTAGGCACCGATTTGGCATATAGTGATTTGTTAATGAGTTTTGGTCGTCTGGAAGAAGCCATCGGTCAACTGAAAACTTTTTATGAGCGGCGGGGAGAGAGTGAACTCATCCCCCACTCTCGCATCCCAAGACGAAGCGGCTATCTCCCACCCCCTCTTGTGGGAGTCTGGGCATCCGCCCCCTACTTTCATAATGGATCTGTTCCAACGATGGAACTGGTATTAAATTCCTCCAAAAGACCCGAGATATGGAAAAGGAATAACGAAGATCCCTTCTCTTATGATTTACAAAACGTAGGACTTCCTTATTCGATGGTTACCAAAGATCGATATGAACAACTCTCCAAAGAAGCGATGGAAGAAGATCTCATGTCACAAACCCGTATTGATTTCAGAGCCATTTACGACACCCGGGACTTCGGCCGAGCAAACCGTGGACATCTTTTTGGAGATACCATGACAGACGAAGAGCGGCTGAGTGTCATTGAATTCCTAAAAAGTCTCAGCGGGCCAAACATGACTCCTTATTCGAATTGACTCCCTTATTTGACAAAGACGCGTTCCTCACTACAATAAAAAGTAATAGTGAACCTGAACGTCTTTGGAAGCAGAAGGAGAGTCAACATGCATTTCCATCCTTTCTCAGGATTAAAATTCTCATTATTTGCGCTCTTTTTTATCATCTGGAGTGGCTGCGCGGAAAAAGAGATCGGTATCAGTGGTGTTCCCGCATCCCTCAGTTTTACATCCCTCGCCGGCGGAGGCGCTGCTGCCGTGGCGGCCGCACAACAAACGATTCAACAGGGGAATGCAAGGGTTGTGATTGATGAGGCCTCATTTGTGATACGGAGGGTAAAATTAAAGGCTTTGGATGCGCATGAAGAAGATTTTAAAACAGGTTCCTTTGTGGTTAAACTCAATCTGGATGGAACCAAAAATACGGTTGCCCTAGCGAACCTTCCCGCAGGGACTTACGACCGGATTAAATTTGACTTTCACAAATTGGACGCTTCTGAAATAGCTGCGATTGACCTCAACGCAGCGCCAGAATTTGCGGAATTTATACAGGACAACGGGTTAAGCATTATCATTAAAGGAACCTTTGATGACAATGTGACGGATGGAATAGCGCCTCAGAATTTCGTTTTTAAAAGCCGGCTGAATGAGGCCCAGGAATATTTCTTTAGCCCTGGTTTAGAAATAAAAGAGGGGGCTGTATCTGTGAATATGGATCTCTCCATCGATATGAGCCAATGGTTTGTCGTGAATGGACAGATCGTAAGTCCGCTGGATGCTCGATTTTCTTCCGACATCGAAAAAAATATTAAGCAATCCATTAAGCACTTTTAATCAAGGGTGGGTGACGGGACTTGAACCCGCGACCCTCGGGACCACAACCCGATGCTCTAACCAACTGAGCTACACCCACCACCCGCGCCCAGAGGGGATCGAACCCCCAACCTACGGATTAGAAATCCGTTGCTCTATCCAATTGAGCTATGGGCGCATACCAATGTCAAACTCATCATTGCCTTTCGCTCAATTGGATAGTGCTCATCCTAACGGGAGCTCTCGCTCCCTTTGGCCAATTGAGCTATGGGCGCAAAAACAAAAAGATATTTTTGTTCAGCGTTCCTGAAAAGTCAATGAGATCCTTCGCTGCGCTCAGGATGACTCAAGCGCTCTTGGAAAACTGGGCACCTCCAGCGTATGCTCAATTGATAAAGCCTGAGATTTGCGATCGACCGTTAAAAAAGCGGTCGCAAGGAGGCTCGAATTTAAGATCGTATAAGAAAGAATTCCGATCCCTTCCGACTGTTCCAAATGTTTGCGCGCATTTGGAAAAAATTCTTCGACCGAATGATAAAGCGTTGCCTCAGGCTGAATCGACATCGTTCGATGTTCAACGACCCGGCCATTCACAATCAGGTCGAGATCAAAACGGACAGTGAGCCGATAGTTGTAATCGTGAGAACAGTTCGACATAGCGAGATAAGTTGTTTGAATATCGTTACAAACGATGCGACACCCAAAGCTATGAAGATCGCGGGGTTTTAATTTGAGTTCGTCTCCCTTGTTCCATAATTTCGAGCCAAAGAGAACATTTGCGAAATGATCCCCGCTTCGATATTCCATGACGACATCCAGATAATTGGGATAAGAAGTATATTTTTTCGACTGATGATATAACACTTCGCCATGCCCCATAAAACGCCCTGAAATTCCAAATTTTTCGAGAACCGGTTTAAGATTCATTTTTTCTGTCGAATTCCCGCGAAGACAAAGATAGGAAGGGAGGCGAATAATACAGCTCCCGTTTTCATCATAAATAAGAAGATCTATATTCTTCTCATAGGGATATTCTGATTTATGAAACAAAATAACCGATGTTGTTATCTCCCCATCTTCTAAAATAAAGAAAGGGTTGAAATATCCTTTTGGAAAGCGCTCACGATCCCGGTCAGAAATATATCCATGTTTAAAAACACTATAGAAACAATGATCAAAACTGAAACTATCCGTTTTCTTGTTCACCACCCCATAGGCAACACGCGCAAAAAGATGCCTGAAAATCCCTTTGAGTTCAAGCTGACCGACCCCTTCTTTCAGAAATTCCTTCGCGTTTGGAAAGAGTTGAGACAAAAAAACGCGGCGCATTGCAAAAGGCTTGAGCGGCTTCAGGCGAACAACCTGTTCCTCTCCCCTCTTATTGAATAGGGTTACCTCAATATCCCTGGCCTTGATCCCCGCTTTTGCCGCATGGATCACAAAATGGGTTTCACATTCATCATCACAATAGGCCGGTATCAACCCCACCGGTTTAAAATGAATCCCCTGGTCTGGGAGAAAGGCGGAATAATCGTGTGTAACCGTAACAAACGATCCTTCAGAATAATATTCCACATAGGTGCTGGCCACCGAGAAAAGTCCCTTGGCCCATTTGAAGAAAAGTTGCCGATCGACATGAAGTCTTTGTTTAATCCAAAGCGATCCATAAAAGGGGCGCGGAATCTCCGCATGATATTTAGAATCAAGAACAAATTCCTTATCGACAGAGATATTTTTTATTTCCCATCTTTTTACAAACTCGCCTGTGTCACGATAGAGTTCAAATTCCATATCGAGCGTCTTCATCTCGGGAAGTTCAAACAGGAAGCGAGGGAGAAGGAGCGTCAGGCGCGTATGAACCCCATTCTCTTCTTTAATCCAGACAATCGTCGATTTATGAAAATCATAGCCGCACAGACGACTCCATCGATAAGCAAAGGGTGTTCTATAAATAAGAAAATCGACGAACGTTAAAAAGGATTTTCTGCGAAATACTTCCTTCAAAAGCAAAGAAAATTTTTTGAAACGATTTATCATTCCCGCCTCCTTAAAATATCTAATGGATTTTTATCTGTCACAGGAAATTCGACCCGATATTTTCCCGCATTATCGTCTAAAAAAACTTCGATCTCCCTCACAGCTTCTTTAGGGCAGGAATACGGTTTAAGCAATCGACCCAAACAGCGTTTGGCGGTTTCACGGATCGTAATGATTCTCGGATACAAAGCAAGCGTCGGAATGCCGGCATAGGCGGCCTCATAGAGCGATGTCCCCGGAAAATCCAAAATCACGCGGTCGATCTGGTCAAGGCATTCTAAAAAAGGGGTTGTCTCAAGACGGATGTTCGGATACCCTCTTTTTTTTAAATAGAGAAGCGTCGACTCACCGAGCCAGTCATCCCGGTCAATATATTTGAAAATAAATATCTTATCCTCTCTGGTTCCCAGATAATCCAAGATCTGCTTTTGAAACTCATAGTACCATTCAGAGGAAAATTTCAGATGATTGAGCATCATAACCCCCAGCCGAGTCCGGGTAGGCACATAGCAGATGGTCTCTTTTTTTCGGGGACAATATTGATCGTATTTTGGAATCGATTTTAAGTAATGGGCATATTCATAAACCTCGCAACGACTGAGGAAAGGGGCATTTTTTGTTGTCTCAAGATATTCCCTGGTTTCAGGATCGAGGGCAAAAAAATAATCGAAAAATTCAATCTCTTCGAGATGAAAAACATAAGTATCTCTGGCGTGCCCGCCATGCTGGAAACAGACTCTCCTCGTAAACCCGCTCCTTTCAGCGGCTATCAACGGCGCAATAGAAAAAAGCTCTATAGATGCCCGAGCGACAACAAAATTAACTTTATATCTTTGATAAAATTCAAGGAGCGCCAGGACTTCCATAGCCATATCAAAACAGATTTCCCGGACAAAATGTTGAAAATAAGGAAAGACTAGGGTGTCAAGATCGAGCTGGCACCGGTCCGAAAGCCAGCCAATCATTTCAGGCTCATCCCCCAGCTCGTAAGACGCAGCTTCAAATTGCGAACGCAACCGCTCCCCTAATTTTCTTTTTTCATGAGAAAGATCGCTGATCAGATTCCGCCTCAGTCCCGTCATATCGAAAATCTTTTCCTTTTCTTTCACCAAAACCGTCGCCCCTTTTGCGATCAGAGATGCTGCGACCGGCGCTGTATCTCTATCGCCCACATGCAAAAAAAGAAAGGTTTGATCTTTAAAAAACTGATTCAGATCATAATACCGTCTGAATTTTTGAAGCTTAAGAAAGGAATAGATCGGCTTAATTATTTTTTTTAAGGGCGAATTTTGAGATGCAGCCGCACCTTCAAATGTTTGCTTTAAAAGCAGTTTATTTTCATCTTTATCTTCAGATTTCGAAACACGAACCTTGAATTTTTGACAGGTCAATTCAAGGAGCGGCCAAAAAAATACCTCCGCGTATTGATAGAGGTCATGGATGGAATAATTCGTACGGCTTTGTTTCTGAGATCCTTCGCTCCGCTCAGGATGACCATCCTTTGGCTCAGGATGACTTCCGCTTATATAGACAATTGATTCCGGGGATTCCCTCCTCATAAATTCGCGATATCTCAGCGAGAGAATAATGAGACTATCGACAAAGGCTTTCAAACGATAATACTGCGGATAGACAAGGGAAAGATTAAATTCGGCGCAGACAGGAACGCGCTGTTTAAGAAAGTCATCAAATCTCTTCATCCATTGAATCTGCTCCAGAAAAAAATCGTGACCAAAAGCGGCAATTTTCTCATCAGGACAATCATCATCCAGAATCGTGTAAGCAATCCCCGCTTCTTCCAATTGAAAAGCTGCCTGAGGGCTCAGCGCGACAACGCTCCCGTCATCATAAGATCGACCCACGCTGTGTCTTTCTACAAAATAGAATTTTTTAGATGACATATCAATATTAAGCCGATGGGGAAAGGCCGATGGGGACGCTCGAGTTTTGCCCCAAAGAGGTCATTACAATTGTTTTCTGATGATCCACGATCTTCCCCTTTGAAACAATAAGCCCCTTTTTTAAAAAAGCCTCTGCATACTGTCTGACAAATTCAAATGGCATATCGGAAGCCTCGGCAATATCTAAAAGACTCGCTTTTCCTTCAAGATTCGAAATAAAAAAATCGACAAAAGAACGAAGACAAGGGATCTTTTTGCTTCTTAACAACCGTATCTCCAAATTGGCCTTCATATTGAGCTGATTAGAGACATTGAGGGGCTCGAGGTAGAGATTGAGTTCCGGATTGGAAAGTCCCGGATTTCCTTCGAAACAACGCTCCGGAACAAAATCGTCTTCTAAAATTAAAAACGCGCGTGTCATCACATCGATCGCAGAAAAGTAACGATTCATGGAAATGTTTTCAGGAGAATCAAACGACGTATGATAGTATTTATACGTTTCTCCAACGCGGCTAAATGTCGTTGTAGGAATTTCGTAACCAGGCGCATCGTAAGAAACCTCATCCCCGCAATCGGGATGTTCCCGCCACAAACCAACCTTATATTCGGTTCCCGATTCTGCAATCGCCTGGAAAAGGCTCTTATCAAGGAGGCTCGTCTGGGATTTGGAGAGACACATGGCAAAAGGGGCATCATGAGCGAGCATATTTGGACACAAACAGTAGAGCATGCGTTCCCGGATAGTTGGCTCGTTTTTCAAATAGATGGCGGAGCCAATAATCTCAGGGCAGATGAGAAGCGAATAGCTGTAAAACAAACTTGGAGATGTTTGTTCAAGCTGCCAAAGGGCAGCGAGCGAAGCCAAAACTCCCCCCAATCCATCATTCAATTGCCCCGGATGATCGAGATGTGTTGAAAGGCCAATGATATGTTTTGAAGAACCCGACACCGTGTATTCAAGCATCGGCATCGGTTCATTCTTGAGCTCCGTTTCCAGATGAAGATGATATTCTGAGCTGTTCAAGGTTTTTAGAAGTTCGTAAGGCATCGCAATCCCCCACCCACTCTCCCAATGGCGATACATTTTTCGAAAAATATAAGGATACGCCTCCGGAATATCCTGGCGTGTGTGAAGATGTTTCAAAAGCTCTTCTTTTGTCACCTTTCCGATAAATGAATCTGAGTAGGGAACCACAGCTAAGGGATGAGAGAGATGATTTAGAATAAGACCTCCCTTTGAATCTCTCAATTCAAATTTTCGGATATGCCATCTTTTGGGAACGCGCCAAAAATTATGTTCGGAGCCAGCCGTATATTTGATGAGTCTTGTTTGGCCGCGAAAACCATTCTTTCGAATCCAATGCTGGATATAGTGAAGACAAAATTCAAAATCATCTGAATTATGGACACGATTTCTTAAAAGCAGCGATTGAATAAAATCGTCAATCTCTGGTTCTGGCAATCTTTTAAACAAATGACTTTCCATTATTTTTAGTCAAGGTGTTAAAAAAATCGACGTGAAGAAACATTCGTTCTTTGTCCTCATCACGCACCCGATCCCCTTCCCCCCCCTTTCCAATAGACGAGAAACGAACCGACTCCAGAGCCAATTCCCGGATCGTCTCTTCTTCGCTCATCGCGTATTTTCGAATCCATTCAGCCAGTTCCTCTTTTAAAACCATGGATGGATGAAAAATAAATTCAGTCGGGAATTTCTCCCCCGTCGCATACAGTGGTTGATAGCCAAAGAGCTTCATCTCATAAAAACAGAGATGTTCAATGAATTCAATTTCCTTTTTTGTCAGAACCATTTTCCATTTATCGATCGATTCGTGATTAAACGCGCGCAGTCCTTTTTCATCTTTATAGTAGGTCGAATTCTGCTGCCACGGCTCACCGCTCCCCCCAATAAAATTTCCGGCATCCACCATTTTTGGATGATAGTCGAGTCTTAAAAAATCACAAATTTTTCTGGCATTTTTTTCCGGCTCTTTCACGAGTTCTTCATAGTGGATAAAAAGGGCCCGGTCGCGAAAGGAATACCCGCGGATACAGTAAAGCCAGCTCATCGTCGCAAGCTTTCGCCACTGCCGTATCAAAAAAAGCCAGGGATATTTGTAAGAATAGGCGTTTCGTGAGGCACAGACAGCCCGCGGATCTCTGACAATATTTAAAATTTTCATACCCGGATATGTCTTTAAAAAAACGGGGATAAATTCATCTGTCCAGACAAGCTTCGTGCAAATATGAGAGGTCTTGTTATCTCCATATGCCTCTTTGACTAATTTTAAACCGCTTTCAAAAAGCTCTGAAAAGGTCCCTCCTGAAATCTCGTGAGACAAGGGGATGATCTTCGGAGAATATCCCGAAGCGTATTTGGCAATCGCTTGACGGAGTGATTTCAAATCAACTCGCTCTGATGACATATGAAGATCCGACTCCCCGATTTTTTTCATCAAACTGATTTTCTTGGAGTCAAAATAATAGTCGTCAAAAGGGGTATTTGGATCAATCTCATATGACAGAGAACGGGCGATTTCGTTTCGAAATTCTTTTAAAATCGGCTGAAACGAATCGGAAGAAGAGCAGATATCAGGGTGGGCATTGAGCATCGTCGAGAGCAGTGTCGTTCCTGATCGAAACATCCCCGTAATGACGATATCGTTTTTCATTATCCCGCTCCTCCTCATGGTCCCAAATATTGTCTTTCACCCAATGCCCAGAGCCGTCTCTCACCCAAACACGCGAATCCCGGAACCGATCTTTAACCTCATCAAAATACGATCGCTTCCACCCCACATATTCCAACCATCTTGAAATATCGCCTGGGACCACATGATCATATTCGCGAACCATCTCTATCCCCTGCTTTCGGGTCATGACCCCATTGCGAATGTCCCGACAGGCATGGTCAGTTGCGCGACCATAACCAAACTTTATATATTTCATGTAATCATGGATTCCCGTATCATGCATGTCATTCAAATTGGAATCTCGTCGATAGGTCCGGTCAAACGGCCGATCATACAATTCAAACTGATAAAGATCGATCATCTTTTGAAGATGTTCAAGCTGTTTCCAGCCGAAATAGTTGGAAATAAAAATGCCGCGCAGCTCTAACTTCTCAATCTCTTCGTCCGATGGATAGTGTGCCCAAAGAAAATCGTTTTCTTTCAGCCCTTCAGTCTCTTCACAAAAATCAAACCAGTCAAAGCCGCGACACATATGTTCGGTACGATACTTTTTCGTAAATTCAACCATATCATTATACGAATGCATCCCGCCAAGATTCATAAATCCATGTTCACCGTAAATAAAAAGTTTTACGCCAAATTTCGCCGCCATGATGATAGGAAGCGTCATGATGCCAATATGCGTATGCCAGTTCGGATCGCCGGTTTTTAGCATTCCCAGACGGTTTAATTTTTTAAGGACATCGACTTCCGGCGTAAAATGCAAAAAATCCCCTTTAAAATGCTCGCGCATTCGCTGAATGTTTCTCATCCCGACATCGGTATGATTGTTTTCGGCATAACAAACAAAAAGGACTTTGAGACCATACTCCTTGCAAAGAATATGCGCCTGCCAAAAGCTGTCTTTCCCGCCACTGACGGCAATCACACAATCGTAATGGCTTGAATCTTTGCTTCGGTATTGATCGATGAGATCGTCAAATTGCTTCCGACGTTCCTCCCAATTAATTCTTTTCTGCTCTTCATGCGTGCGGCAGCCGCTGCAAACCCCCTGCGCGTCGAATGTCAGCGGTGTTGCAGCGACGCCAGGATAAACGCATCGGCTGCAGTAGCGCATTTGGGGTGGCTTAACCATACGTAAACGGTTTTACTGGAAAATGGGCGGCAATCAACTCTTTTTTTATCCGAATATAAGCATTTTCTGTGAAGTTAAACATATTTCCCGCAGCAATGGCCGAGGCATTTGTTTTTTCCAAAACCTCTTTAAAATGCCTGGCATTCCCCGCCCCCCCGCAGGCGATCACGGGGATCCTCACTCCATCAGAAATTTTCTGAATAATTTCGAGATCAAAACCAGACGCCGTTCCATCCCGATCGATGGAATTTAAAAAAATTTCTCCCGCCCCGAGATCGACAACCCTCCTCGCCCATTCCAGCGGTGAAATATCGACAGATGTCTCCCCCTGGTCGATATAGAGCCGATGTTCTGCTCCTTCCCTCCTTACATCTATCCCCACCACCACACACTGGCTTCCGAAATGCTTGGCAATGTCTGTGATTAACTTTGGATTGCGATATGCATAGCTATTGATGATCACCTTGTCTGCGCCGTTGGCTATAAAGGCTGCCGCATCTTCAAACGATGAAATTCTTCCGCCAAAGGTGAGCGGCATAAAGCACTGTTTTGAAATCGCCTCTAAAATTTTTAAAAGATCTCTTTCGCTCTTTATTTTCTGATCATCCCGTTTTAAATCGTGCGCGCCATCGCGCGTAATATTGATGTAGACCACTTCATCGGCAAGCCAATCGTTTAGCCTCTGCAGCTGATGGATCGGATTCCCCAATTCGCGGAAATCATAGAATTCCTGGCTTCGAACAATCAGCCCATTTTTTAGAAATAAAACTGGGATAAGTCGCTTCTTTAACATGATAAATTAAAGAAATTCTTTAATATCTCAAGACCATATTTATGAGATTTTTCAGGATGAAATTGAACACCAAAGATATGCTGCCGTGATATCGCAGCCGGGAACGGCTCTCCATATTCACACACCGCAATGACATCTTCACGGTTTACGGCATCGAAAAAATAGCTATGTACAAAATAATAATCGATGCCATCAGACGTAATTAACGGATTCTCTCTTTCGAGTTTCAGACGGTTCCAGCCGATATGGGGGAGCCTCACCTTGTTGTCATTTAAACGCCGAACCACCCCTGGAATCAACCCCAGCCCCTCATGCTCTCCCCATTCTGTTCCCATCTTCGCCATGAGCTGCATCCCGAGACAAATTCCAAGAACAGGAATCCCTTTTTCCAGAATCGTTCGTTTGAGATCAGGAATCATCCCGAGCTTCTCTAAATTCTCCATTCCCCGCCCAAACGCACCAACCCCCGGAAGAATGAGGTGAGAAACCGACGATAACTGATCAGTTTCCCGAACGATCTCCGTCTCTTCCCCCAGAAATTCACACGCATTCTTCAGAGACTGCAGATTCCCCATTCCATAGTCGACAATGCCGATCACCTTCTCCCTCCTTTAGGAATAGTATTCCACACTCATCCCTTTTGACTTCAGATCACGACTGAGTTTTAGACTTTTCCCATTTTTGAAAATCAAGGCATGTTCAATTTGGAGAGTTCCAGAAAAAGGGATCGACAGATGAAACGTTTTTGGATTTTTAAACTCCGGCCTGAATTTTTTGGAATCTAAAACAACATCCGTTGAAGCTTTATGAGTCTCTGACCACTGTTTTTGAAGCGCTCCCTGCTTATCATAAATTCTAAATTCCAAACGAACTTTTTGAACATTTGGATCGTGATTCATCATCTTTGGCGCCGAAATGACCAGACGTGTATGAAGATCGTCACGTTCAATAAAATCAACTTTTACAGCGGAAGATTTTATGAATTTCTTAAACCATTCGAACATGTTGTCTTCTTGGTTTTCTTAAAATCACGCGTAAATTGACTGCATCGGCCTCAAGCCCCTTGAAGAATCGATCCCTCTGAAACAAACGTCCATAATAGGGAAGAAATGTAAAAGGATCAAAACGCCCTTGGGCATTATAGCATGCCTTTAATCTCAATCTGAACCACTCACCGCCATGGGATCTATGCTGCGGGGGGGCTATATCCAAAACGCGCGTACAGACCACTTCAAAACCGACCGACGCTGCCAAACGGTTCAATGTTTGTGGGGTAAAAAAATGGAGATGGGGAATAATCTGCTCGGCCTTCCTTTTTTCAAATCGCATTTCATTGGGAACTTCAATAAAAACCCATCCCCCCGGTTTAAGAAGCCTAAAAAATTCAAAAAGATATTCCTTCGGATTTCTCACATGCTCAAGGACATGCGAGTGACAAATCCCATCGAAACTGGCTTCTGGAAAGATTCCGGCAGAAAAAGAGCTCTGAATAATCTTTATCCCATACCATTTTTCACCATAAGCGCTTCTCGGATTTGGATCGATGCCCGTAATCTGCCATCCCTTCTCTTTAAAAAGAGCAAGCAGACTCCCCGCATGGCATCCGACATCGAGTACCGCAGGTGCTGGATCCTTCGAATTTTCGTTCCTGATTTCGCAAAATTGACGAATAAAATTAAATTGATGATAGGCACGCAGCCGGTACCCCTTTTCATCTTTTTCCGTCATGTCGTATCCGCGCTCTAGGGAATTCCCAAACGAATGCTGATAATAATTGTTTAAAAATTCGTCTGTCGGCAGAGGCTGTGCCTGCAAAAGATCACACTTGAGACATCTCACAACATCGACATTTTCAAAACCGGGATAAGGGAAAAGCCGTTCGTAATCCCCGGCATCGCACTGATTACAGTTCGAGTAACGCATCTCTTTTTTGCTATCAAAAACCCTTCTCAAACGCAACCTGCCTAAATTAAATTTGCAAAAGGGATAAAATTTGTTAATCGAAGATGAGTATGAAGCTCATCCAGATCGGCAATGCCAAGAGTGGGAATTTTTGGCTCTATCGGATCATCCAGCAAATCCTTTTGGAGGGAGGGGTAGAGATCAAAAGCTTTATTAAAAATCAGTCCATTTATGACGTCGCAAAAGGGTGGAAATTGAGTTTTTCAGATCAGGCATCCGTAGATAATCTCATGATCACCCCTTCTCAGTATTATTACCGTATCAGCTCCATCCTCCAGATGCCGATTGAAAAACTCGATGACTATCTGGCGCAAACCACACATGTCTGGTTACAGTCCCCCCCTTGCGAACTGACCGCTGGCGCTCTTTCAAAGTTTGAAAAAATCGTCTATATCGTGCGCGATCCGCGCGATATGGCGATTTCAAACAGCAAATATGCCTTTACCCCGTATCGCTCCACCCTCTTTCCACCGAACGCCGAGAATCCAAATCTCTATTTAGATAAAAAATTAGCTCACGAAATATATCTTTGGGTCCAGCATGTGGGGGGATATTTGAAACTCAAATCTCAGTTCCCAATTCACGTTGTTTTTTACGAGCGACTCATTCATTCTTTTGACGAAGAACTTTCAAATCTAATCGATTATTTAGAACTAAATCTTAGCAATAGTTCGAGAAAAAAAATACAGGACACCGTCGCTTTTGAATCGATGAAAGCCAAAGATCCGCAGCATGTCAGATCGGGAAAAATTTACTCTTGGGGCGCGCTCCTCACAAAAAAACAAAAAAAAGAAGTTTTAAATATTGCAAAACCGATGTTGAGACTCCTTCACTATCCATTACATCTTGATGAAAAAAATGAAAAATTTCCACTCCCTTCTCTGCCAGAGAAAGGAGATGGCTTTTCACGCGAAACACTCGAAACAGCCATCCGCTATTCAAAACGAAAATTCCAGATCTCCAAGATTCAGACAAAAATTCTTAAAGTGCTTCGTCGGAGATCTCTGCGGAGATCTTTGCCCCCCCTCTTTTCGGGAAGATCCTCCGGATGATGATGAGGTTAGCTTGATTGAGCAGGTCACTGACGATAGCGGACTCCTGACAGTGATGATGGAGGATCATAAAAAAGCCTCTCCGCTCTTTCAGGCAACCGCATTCTGGCAAAGATACGAAAAGCTCTTTCTGCCAGAGCTTTATAAAAAGGGACTGCACGATTTCCGCCGCAGGAAAAATTCGATCCTCGCAAGTTTTGGAGCCACAGATATTCTTAAGCCAGAAACGATCGGCCTAAAGATTCCCCTTCTAAATAAATGGCTCTCCCTAAAATTTTACGACGATTTTTCTCATCTCTGCTCTGAATTCGCAAGGCTTTACGGCAGGCAAACAGGCGCAAGAGCTCTGGAACAGCTGACCCCCTCCCTGACTGGAAATCCACAGTATGTGGTCGATATGGCAGGCAAGAAATATCCGATATCTATCCTTAACTATTATCTGCGATATGCCTATCTCTGTCAGTTTATCAATTTCGATACAATCAGCGTCGTTACCGAACTTGGGAGCGGCAGTGGAAAACAGATTGAAGTCTTAAAAAAACTGCATCCCAAACTCTCTTTTTTGATTTTTGATATCCCCCCTCAGCTCTACGTCTGCGAACAATATTTGAAGGCTGTTTTTCCAAATGATGTGATCTCTTATCGTGACACAAAAGGGTTATCTGACATTTCATCCCCCGATAGTGGAAAGATTTATATCTTTGGCTCCTATAAGTTTCCAATTCTGGAGTCGGTTAAAACAGATCTCTTCTGGAATGCCGCAAGTCTCCAGGAGATCGAACCTGAAATGGCAAAACACTATTTAAGTTTTGTAAATAGATCTTCAAAAGCTGTTTATCTCCATGAATGGATGAGCGGCGTGAGAGAGAAGGGGAAGCTTATCATTGAAACACAACTCAAGCATTACGAGGAAGCATTGACAAATTTTAAGAAAATCGATCTTTCACCAGCCTATATTCTTCCCAAAGTAAGAAGATCTGAAAATTACAAAGATTCTTTTTGGACAAGAGAAGATTCCTCTTGTTTCCCTTGATTCGATGATATTCGCCCCCCCTTAAGCTCCCGAAATACCTCTTGAACCAATGCAACAAGCGACATTCTTTCCCCGAAATACCTATCGAGAAACCTTAAGCTAAAAATGAGTACTCCGAAATAAATGGACATTTTTATCAAGAGAGAAACAACCGTCACTTCACCCCAAATTTTATCGAGAATAGACAAAATAAAGACATTGATAAAAATGGGGAAAAGGACTTGGAAAAGCTCCTTCACAATTTTAAACCGGCCAAAAATCGGACCCCATGCCATAAAGGCTGCCGCCGCATAAACGGTAAGATAGATAGCTGATGAAAGCGATGCCACTTCCAAAAGCCCCCACCCCTTTCCAATGAAATAGGCGTCGATCCCAAACATGATTCCAGACAACCCGAGCATCCATGGGATCGTCCAAAGATGTCTCTTGTGTCCCAAGAGAATCGTGTTCATCTGCTCAAAGAGAGATAAAAAACAGCCGCCGATGATGAGCGCTTTCAGTGCGGGAACCCCGCTGACAAACTTCGGAAGAAAGAGATGGCAAAGATAAGGGCCGAGGATCCAAATGAACCCAAGCGCAAAAGAAAAATAGAGTGAAATAAATTTTACAGGCATTGTTGAATATTTCTTTTGGCCCTCTCTATCTTTAGCATCTCCAAACCGTTCCAAAATCCTGGGATAGATCACCACATGAAACATATTCGGAAGAACCATCATATAACTCATTGCCATCGTGGCAATCGTATAGATGCCGAGTTGAGAAAGCCCAAGAAATTTTACAATAATCAGTTTATCCAATGAATAAAACAATTTGGTTACAAGTCCCAACCCAACGAGCGGCAGGCCAAATCGAATCAAGTCTCTAATTTCATCTTTCCTCCATTGAAAACAAAACTTAAGATTGGCCCGATATCTGAGATAAATATAATTCAAAAAATAGGTGAAAACGGTCGCCAAATAAAGACCATATAGCTTGTAAAACCAGACAGAAAAAAGAACGAGAATAAAATTTGAGAGAGCTGAAAAAAGATTAAACTGACTGATCAGTGAAAATTTTTTATCTGTAATTAAAATTTTAATCTGATAATTATTGGCTCTCTGCAACACGTTCGATACCGCAAGAGAAAGGAGACCATAGAAAAAAGGATCAGACAGTTTTTCCCTGAATAAAAATGTGCCGATGACAAGAAGAAGGCTGGCCACCGTTGAAGAAATCGCCACATAACTAAAAGCGCTGTTTTTTAAACTCACGATCTTCTCTTCTTTTCCAGCCCCCCTCAAGATTGGAATTTCCCGATAAACCGCGCCAAAAATGCCAAGATTAAAATAAGCAATATAGACGAGATAGATCTGAAGAAGGGCCCAAACCCCCATCGCCTCGGGACCGAGTTGGTTTCGAATATAAATTGCAAGAACAACAGTGAGTCCCTGGCTAACGAATGTTGAAACCGAATAAATGGCGGTATCTTTAAAAATGGCAACTTTGCTCATGGGATTACAGACCCTATCTCAGCTTTCATCAATTTTCCAGAGCGCGTAATGGATAATTTCATCATCTATTTTAATCTCTTTTTTCACCACCTGAGAGTAGGGGAAAGAGAGTGTGTGACCAAACCGCAGATGAAGGTTTGGGTCGAGCCTACCGGCATTCAGATCTTTAGTCAGAAGATGGGTAATTCTTTCTCTTTTCAGCCACTCATTGAATGAAAGATTCTTTTTCTTGAGTGTTAAATCGATCGCCGGCCCATAAAAAACAGCTTTGACAGGGCTATAAAATAACCGGGGTTCTGAGATAAATAAAATAGTATCTGTTGGACGAACTAAAGATTTTACCTCCCGCAGAAACGCATAACTCCGCTCAGAAGAGGCCAGATATTCATCTGCGGAAACAATTCCCATTCCTGCTTTAAAAAGTTTGGCAGGATAGTAAAGTGAGATAAAAAATTGGGTCACACAGATGACACCAATACCGATAGACGTTATTTTTTTTATCCTTCCCTTGCTCTGCGCATACCACGAAGAAAGTAAAACCCAAAATAGCAAACTTAAAAAAGGAAAAAGAGGGAATAAAAAGCGCATGTGTTGAATGAGAAAAAACCATAGCGTGAGATACAGGAGACAAAAAATTCCTATCCAAAGAAGAATACCTTTTAGTCTCTTATAAAAAATGAAGATAAGCGGCATAGAGATTAAAAATAGAACTCCCAAGGGTTCTCCCCCAAAAGTTTTGACTTTCATAGAAAGATTCCACGGGAGAAGAAAAAAATGAAGGAGCGTCTTTGGCATTTCAGAAAAACCGACGGCCCGGGGACTGAAACCCTCGCCAAAGATGTTGGCCATAAACGGAAATACAGGATTTCCCCAATAGTACCAGCTGCGGAAGAACCAAAAGCCGGAAAAAAGAAAAAGAAGCAAAAAGAGAGCGGTCATTCCGAGCGCAAAGCGCGAGGAATCTCCCTCTGGGATCCCTCGAGCCTTCGGCTCTCGGGATGACCTTTTTAACAGCCCCGCATTAGAAACAACGAATAGAAATAAAAGAAGCGCGCATGGCACCAGAGAATAAAATTTAATCGATATTAAAGCCGAAAGAAATATGGCAGGAATCAGAGCCCCTCTGATCGGCATTCCCCTCTCCTTCCAAATCCAGAGTGCGACAAAGGAAAGGAAAGTATAAAGCATCATCGCGTTGTCCACATAGGCGTAGAATCCTTGCATCCAGATCGCAGGAATGGCTGCCATGAAAAGGAGACTCATGACAGCTATTTTTTTATCTTTCCAAAAATAGATGGCAGCAGCTGGAACCGAAAAAATCGCCAGCATAGTCGTCAAAAGATGAAAGAGTTTTGCAAGCGCCGCCCCCTGGCAGAGCAAGCCTGCCGTAAAAAGCATCTCCATCATAAAAGGCCAGAGCGATCGCGGATGTGTCGGCTCAAAAAAGATTTTGGAATGTTCCACATACAGTTTTGGGAAATAAAGATGATAATTCAGCGCATCGTTCCCTGTTTCCGGAGCATTGGCGGCGACAAAGGAAAAAATAATAAGAATAAAAATAAGAACCAAAATCGTTTTTTCATAGAAACTGCTTCTGGAACGAGATCCCTCGATATATGGGACATTGGGCGCCTCGGGATGACGAAGCATCCCGATGCCGATGCCCTTCGGGCCATAGGATCGCCGGATGCCATTCACATAACGATTTGCGGCAAACCATAAAATGCCGACCGAAAAATATGGGAGCAGCGAATAAAATTTCAGCATGCCTAAACTCCCTGCCAAAAAAACATAGAGGGAGAGGAAAAAAAGCCCCGCCGAAACCGAAAAAATAAAAAAAAGGAGGGGGTGAGAAAGATCATCCCATTGAAATGAAAAACGAACGATGCTTGAGCCGATTCCATAACAAGAGGCTGTCCATAGAAGCAGCCAAATCGAAGAAAGAAATAGAACCAAAAATCCGGAATCTACATATTGCATAACTTCACTAAAAAACGGGGGATGACAAAACTCTTTAGAAAAAAGAAAAAAACAAGCGATGTCCAGATGAGAAAAAAGAAATCAAATATCTTCTGATATCGCACTTACTCCAAAAGCCCCCAAGCCATCGGCGTCCCCCGGCTGACATCGCGATTGATCTTTTTCCCGAGCAAATCTTCATAATGCTTAGGAGGGAGCCCAAACCCAGGCCGAATAGGACGTAAATTTTCTTTCGTCAGCCTCTCCCCTCTTTTCGTATCTTTGACAATATAGAGAGAGCGACGAAAGCGAAGTGATGGAATTTCAGCCTCTGTAGGACCGTATGACACGCTTCCCATTGCCTGCCACGCCCGTTTTGTCTCTTGAACGAGTTGTTTCATTTCATCCGGTTCCAGAGAAAAGGCCGAATCGACCCCCCCCTCTTTCCGACTGAGTGTAAAATGTTTTTCAATCACAACTGCTCCATAAGCAACAGAAGAAACGGCAACCCCGATCCCTTCCGTATGATCCGAAAGTCCAACAAGACATTGAAAAGCTCCTCTCAGATGAGAAATCGTCGAAAGATGTGATGAACTGGGATCTGCCGGATAGACACTCGTGCATTTCAAAAGAATCAATCCAACTTCACCAACAGATCTTGCTGCTTGAACTGCCTCACCGATTTCAGAGAGTGTTGCCATCCCCGTCGAAATGATCATAGGCTTTCTGGTTTGGGCAATCTTTCGAATAAGTGGAAGATCGACGTTTTCGAAGGATGCAACTTTATAGAGGGGGACATTCAGAGACTCCAAGAAATCGACTGCCGTTAGATCAAAAGGGGTGCTAAAAAAGAGAAGCCCTCGTTCTCTGCATCGTTCGAAAATAGGCTTATGCCATTCCCACGGTGTATGCGCTTTCTCATAGAGTTCATAGAGCGACTCCCCCCTCCAAAGGCTCTTTGGATCATCGATAAAAAATTCACGCTCTCGAAGATCGATCGTCATCGTATCAGCGGTATAGGTCTGAATTTTCAAGGCATCTACACCGGCATCGGCAGCGGCATTGACAATCCGAAGTGCGCGCTCTAATGAGTGGTTGTGGTTCCCAGACATCTCGGCCACAATAAGGGGGGGATACTTCTCCCCGATCTTTTTATTTCCCAGATCTATAACCACCGTCTATTGTCCTCCCGCCTGATTTCATGAAGCAGATAATTTTCATCATTTATTTTCTCTTGTTTCACAACCGAAAAATTCAATTTTTTTAAAAGTTTAAGATTTGGGGCATTCTTTTCGTTCACACGGGCATATACCTGTTCCAATCCAAGATCATCGAACGCAAACCGAACCAAAGCCTCGGTTGCCGCAAGCCCAAGTCCCCGTCCCAGGTACGGAGTTTCTCCAATCAGCTGCCCAATTTCTGGCTGAGAAGAAATATTTCTTAGACTGAAAACACCTACTTGAAGATTGTTGTTTTCATCCACAAGCACAAAATCGAGCCGATCTTTCAAAAAATAATTTTCCAGGAATTGACGCTGATCTGCCTCCGTCAAAACCCTCCTATCGATAAAATGCTGATTCAGCCTTTCATCGTTTCGCCACTTCAAAATGGAAGAGGTATGCCCCCCATCGATCAACTCAAAACGAAAGCCCCGCGGTGCCAGAGGCAATCTCACGAAGAATAAAATATTGGCAACACGAGATGCCCCCAAACCATCTACGCACTGTTTTGCACGCATTGATAATTCATGTACTACTTCATATTTCTTATTTAATTCATTAAACTTATTGATAATATCATTTTTATGAACATCCTCATGCCACCCCAGATTGATCACGGCTCCTTTTTTGGCCAATGCCTCAGCCCCCTTTCTCTGATTTTCAGCAACCACAATGATCAGCAACGGAAGCCCCACCGCACACTCCTCTAAAGCGATGGTTCCAGCAGAACTAATCGCCAGATCAGCCTCTCTCATGAGTCTGGCTATATTTTCCACCCCTTTATAGAAGGTAATGTTTTCTTTTTTTTCGCTCTGCTTTTTAAGCCGATCGTAATGTGGATTTAGATTTCCCATGACCACATCGATCTTGCCATTAAAAAACTCCAATGCCTCCAACACTTTTTCCGTCTGATTGAACATATCCACGCCGCCAAAAGAGACAAAAATACGATGGATTTTCTTTGGAATGAGACCCCTCGCTAACGCTCGGGGTGACGTTTCTGACGTGCGGGGTAACGCACACTCCCTGAACTCACTTCTCAATAACGCATAGCGAGGTCCAAACAAGCCATGACACGATTCTGGAAGAAGACTTTCATAATCATCCTGACCCTTGTCGATTCTGGTTTGATCGAGCAGAAGATCACACTGATGGGGACGGTTCGCCAGATCATCAATAATCATGAGTTTTTTGATATACGGCCTGACCTGCTCCTCCCATTTCTGGTCAATCGAATAGTGATCGACAATCAGCCAGTCGATTGAATACATTGGCGATCGGTTTTTTAAAACGTTGGAAACCTCACTCGCATCTTGCTCCCAGGAAACACCAAGCCATGACTCATAGCTCTTGAGGACCTGATTTATCCCCCCTTTTTTCAGCAAAGAAAGTTCCATCCCTCTGTTATTTAACCACTGACGGAATTTTTCATCGAGATAGCGGCTTAAAAAAAGAATAGAAGCGCCCCTCGACTTGAGCTCTTCAGCCAATGCAAAACATCTCACAAAGTGACCGGTCCCAATGATAGGGGAGGCATCGACGCGAAATACCACGTTCATGTTAAATCTCTTTCTGCCTGATATGCTGATTCAGTTTGACGAGATCCGGGTTCTGTTCCATAAATCGCAAACAATCTTCCAATGAAAAATGGGGGCGGGTCGGGTAAAGCCGCTCAAAAAACTCCCGGATCAGTTTAAAATCATCTTCGGTATCGAGCGTCCAGCGGTGATGACTTTCGTCTCTTACATACGATAGATTCCCCAAACGATACCGCATCGAATTTCTTCTGAGATAGAGTGTCACATGCTCCCGATCGGAGGGATCGGTCGCCACGGCCTCGATCTCTTCTAAAATTTTAAAAGGGAAAACCTCGCCATCCATTCCCCTCGGAAATGTTCTTTCAATCACGTTCGAAACATAATCGAAGCGATGTCTATTCGAAAGATAATATTCGATCAGTTGATTCACAACCATCGGATCTATCAATGGACAGTCCCCTGTGATTCGCACAATCACATCCGCCTTCCTTTTTTTGGCAGCGCCATAGGTGCGACCGAGAACGTCATCTACATCCCCGCGAAAAAAAGGAATGGAGAGTTTCTGACAAAAATCAGAAACCACATCGTCTGACGGATCCTCTGTTGTCGCAATCACCACCTCATCAGAAGCTTTAACCCTTCTTAACCGTTCAATCTGATATTCCAACATCGGCTTCCCCAACACTCTCTTCATAATCTTTCCCGGCAGACGGCTCGCTCCCATGCGGGCTTGAACAATAATAGAGACTTTCATCCGGCTAACACCCCTTGAAGCGCTTCAATAACCCTTTGAACGTCATCATCTGACATGGCGGGATACATCGGTAGACTCAATGCTTCCTCATAGTAGGCCTCGGCATTTGGAAAATCCCCTTTTTTTGTCCCATATAAATTCTGGTAATAGGGCTGCAGATGAACCGGAATATAATGAACCTGTGTGCCGACTCCCTCCCCTTTTAACCACCTCATGACTTCTGCACGTGTCATCTGAAGTTTTTTGAAATCGATCCTGACCGGAAAGAGATGATACGCATGATCAAAACCTGGCAATACCTTCAGGGGGCAAAGGAAGTCTACAAACGATTTAAGACCTTCATGGTAAGCTTCGGCCACTCTCTTTCTTCGCGCAAGAAAAGTTTCAAGTTTTCTCAATTGACTCCTCCCCAGCGCGCACTGAATATCGGTCAAACGATAGTTCATTCCCACTTCTCTCATCTCATAAACCCAGGGACCTTTGGAAGGATTTGAAATCATGCCATGATTTCGAAAACGTTTTAACCGTTCATATAATTTTTCATCATTCGTCGTAATCGCCCCCCCTTCGCCAGTGGTAATATGTTTGACCGGATGAAACGAGAAAACGGTCATGTCAGAATGTCTGGAGCTTCCGACCCGAACCTTTTCACCCACCTCTGTCCGATAGGAGGCGCCGAGGGCATGCGAGGCATCTTCAACAATGGAAAGCCGATACTCCTTCGCAAGGCGATAAATCGATTCCATTTCGGCTGGCTGTCCCGAAAAATGGACAGGAAAAATAGCTTTCACTCTTTTTGACGAGCGCGCCAAAAGATCCTGCAATCGCCGAGGATCCAAATTCATCGTCTGAGCATTCACATCTGAAAAAATGACATCCGCCCCCACATATCGGGCTGCGTTTGCCGTAGCCAAAAAGGTCATCGGGGTCGTGACCACACACTCCCCTGACTTTAGGCCGAGCGCGAGAGCTGAGAGGTGAAGCGCCGCCGTTCCATTCGCACAAACGACAGCAAAGCGGGCGCCGCAATAGTCTGCCAATTCTTTCTCAAATACCGATATTTCAGGACCAGTCGTCAGCCAGTCGCTTTTTAAAACACGTTGAACAGCTTCAATATCATCGGCCTCTATCGACTGCCGCGCGTATGGAATAAATGTTTTATCCACGTTTGGACTGAGCTATGAGTTCGAGTAATTGGGGGGATGTCAGCCACTGCAAATTCTTATCTGAACTATATTCAAAAAAATCTGGAACCCTGCTTCCACCCTCTGAATCCGTAAATACTTCTTTATCCCACCACGGAAACGCAGGCTGAATTACAAAATAGGTGTCAAATTCAATCGTATTGTGTGAATCTCCTGCTGAGACGACAACTTCATGCAGTTTTTCACCCGGCCGAATCCCCGTCACCTGAATATCAGATTCCGGGTAAATGGTTTTTGCGACATCGACTATTTTCATACTCGGCATCTTTGGAATAAAAATCTCCCCCCCATGCATCCGCTCAAAAGAACGGATGACAAATTCAACCCCCTGCTGAAGGGTCAGCCAAAAACGGGTCATCCGATGGTCTGTGACGGGAAGCACTTTTTTCCCTTCTTCCCTGCATTTAAGGAAGTATGGGATGACACTCCCCCTGCTTCCGATAACGTTCCCATAACGAACGACACTAAACCGCGTCTTTGCTTCGCCGCTCATGCTGTTTGCTGAGACAAACATCTTGTCTGAGGCTAATTTCGTCGCCCCATAGAGATTGATCGGACTTGCCGCTTTGTCGGTGGAAAGGGCAATCACCCGCTTGACACGATTATAAATCGCGGCATTGATTACATTCTCTGCGCCGTTGATATTTGTCCGAATGCACTCAAAGGGATTGTATTCCGCCGTCGGGACCTGTTTCAAAGCAGCCGAATGAACCACATAATCGACCCCCGACATCGCCTGTTTGAGCCGCTCCGCGTCCCGGACATCCCCGATGAAATAACGAAGTTCCGGGTATTGTTCGACGGGAAATTCATGCTGCATTTCAAACTGTTTCAGCTCATCCCGGCTAAAAATAATTAATTTTTTGGACTTATAATGATCGAGAATATAGCGGATAAAGGCCTTTCCAAAAGAACCTGTTCCACCGGTCACAAGAATAGAGGATTTAGCGAACAATAAAGTCTCCTTCAAAATTCAGCTATATAATCATCAAC
Source organism: uncultured bacterium (assembly GCA_964392415.1). Lineage (GTDB taxonomy): Bacteria > Bdellovibrionota > JACOXK01 > 2-02-FULL-40-11 > 2-02-FULL-40-11 > CAYJMQ01. The sequence continues at coordinate 32,499 of CAYMPL010000014.1, forward strand.
TTATTGCGTCAATGGAGAAGTCTCAGTTCACAAACCGATATTTCACGAGCGTCCAGATCGCTTTGAAACCGTGCGTCCAACGCAATTTTTTCCCCTCGGCTTTGGTTCGGGGGTGGTAGGAAATCGGGACCTCAAAAATCCGATATCCCCTTTTTCTCACCTTTGCTGTCACTTCAGGACAAAATTCAAATCCCTCGCACTTTAAGTCAATCGCTTTGATCACAGAAGAACGAAAAACCTTATAGCA